>NZ_JBPQTL010000030.1:0-59056 GCF_051386295.1 Micromonospora sp. URMC 105
CGACATGCGCGGCACCACCGCGCCCCGGCTGCTGCTGGAGCTGATCTGCGCCCGGATGATGCTGCCCGGCGCGGAGCCGGCGGCGGCCGACGGCAGCTCGGCGCCACCCAGGGTGAGCCGGCGTTCCATCCGCTCCAGGCGCTGGAGCAGGCCGCCGGTGGTGTCGTCCGCGCCGGGCAGCATCATCCGGGCGCAGATCAGCTCCAGCAGCAGCCGGGGCGCGGTGGTGCCGCGCATGTCGACCAGGCCGTTGTGCACGATGTCGGCGCAGCGGGAGAGGGTGCCCGGGCCGAGCCGCTGGGCCTGGGCGGCCATCCGCTCGACGTGGTCGGCCGGGCCGTCGATCAGGCCCTTGGCCGCGGCGTCCGGCACCTGCTGGAGCACGATCAGGTCGCGCAGGCGTTCCAGCAGGTCGGAGGCGAAGCGGCGCGGGTCGTGCCCGGCCTCGGCCACCCGGTCGACGGTCGCGTACGCGGCGGCGCCGTCCCCGGCGGCCAGCGCGTCGCACATCTCGTCGATCAGCGCGGAGTCGGTGACGCCGAGCAGCGCGGCGGCCCGGGCGTAGGTGACGCCCTCCGGACCGGCGCCGGCGATGAGCTGGTCGAGCACGGAGAGGCTGTCCCGGGCGCTGCCGCCGCCGGCGCGGACCACCAGCGGGAAGACGGCCGGCTCGACGGTGACGCCCTCCGCCTCGCAGAGCTGTTCGAGGTACGGCCGGAGCGTCTTCGGCGGGATCAGCCGGAACGGGTAGTGGTGGGTCCGCGACTTGATCGTGCCGAGGACCTTCTCCGGCTCGGTGGTGGCGAAGATGAACTTGACGTACTCCGGCGGCTCCTCGACCAGCTTGAGCAGGGCGTTGAAGCCGGCCGACGAGACCATGTGCGCCTCGTCGATGACGTAGATCTTGAAGCGGCTGCTAGCCGGCGCGAAGAACGCCTTCTCGCGCAGCTCGCGGGCGTCGTCGACGCCACCGTGGCTGGCCGCGTCGATCTCGATCACGTCGATCGAGCCGGCACCGTCAGTCGCCAGCGAGCGGCAGGACGCGCAGGTGCCGCAGGGCTCCGGGGTGGGGCCCTGCTCACAGTTGAGCGAGCGGGCCAGGATCCGGGCGCTGGACGTCTTGCCGCAGCCCCGGGGACCGGAGAAGAGGTAGGCGTGGTTGAGCCGCCCGCTGCGCAGCGCCTGCGACAGCGGTTCGGTGACGTGCTCCTGCCCGATGACCTCGGCGAAGGTGCGTGGCCGGTACTTGCGGTAAAGGGCCAGTGCCACCCGTACCGCCTCCTCTCGACCGAGCCATTCTGCGCCGGTCAGGCGCGGGTGACCACCCACCACCCCGTGACCTGACCCGCAGGTACGGTACCGGCGCCCGGAGACAAAAAGGCCTCCCGTGCACCCGGCAGAGCTCGCTTATCCTTGCTGCCTTCCGGCCCTGGGGAGGTTCACGAGGTACCGCCGCACGGGAGGTGACGCCAAGCCTACCCGACCCCGCGTGGATCTTCGGGGGGTGGTGGGGTGGATGGACCGGCGGAGACCTGTATCCTGGCTCGCGGAGGATTCGCCTAGAGGCCTAGGGCGCACGCTTGGAAAGCGTGTTGGGTTAACACCCTCACGAGTTCGAATCTCGTATCCTCCGCTCGCTTGAGCAGGAAAACGACAGGGTCGGCCCCGCGCGGGGCCGGCCCTTCGTCGTACGCGCAGAGGTCACCCACGGGCACGGGCCCAGGAGACGAACCGGTCGATCAGGCCCTCCGGGTTCGTGCCGGGTTCAGAACCGGCCAAGTGTCCGGCCGCCTCGGCCTGAAGGGTCGCCAGGTAGACGGTCAGCGCGGCCCGGTCGTGGCGGTACTCGGCGAGCAGCCGCAGTTTCGCCGCCGAGCAGGGCCAGGCGATGCCGCATGCCTGGCAGCGCCAGGTGGGTCGGGTGGGGACGTGCTCCCGGCGGCGGCTCACCGCGACGGCACCTCGACGGCGACCGCCCGGTCGACCCGGACGAACGCGAATCGCTGGCGGATGCGGAGCGTGCCGTCCGGGTTCACCTCGTGGCCGCGCAGCTCGGCCCACTGCGCCCCCTCGAACGGGACGACGCTCAGCACCTCGGTGATCCACAGCGTCAGCGGGCCCTTCCCGAAGCGGTAGGCATCGGCCGGGACGCGGATCGTGGCGCCGACGGTGACGCGGGACCTGGCTGGCATGGGCGGGGCCTCCTTCGCGGTGGAAGGGGCCGCCCCGCCTCCGGCGTCGAGGCGGCCCCTGACTGACGCCGACCGCCGGGCTCACTCCCCTCCACCGGCCGCGCCGTCCTGTGCGACCACCGTTGCGCGCGTCACCGGACAGGTACACCGCGTAGCTATATGGTCGGCGGATATTCGAGACATCCGATGGAGGGGCCGTGAACGACGCGCTGCGGGCGGCGCTGAGCGACACCGGGCACACCACCGAATCCCTCGCCGAACGCGTCGGCGTCGATCCGAAGACCGTCGCGCGCTGGCTGACCGAGGGCCGCATCCCGCATCCTCGGCACCGCTTCACCGCGGCGGAAGCCCTCGGCCGGGACGTGGCGGACATATGGCCGGACACATCGAGACGCCGGGACCCGATCTGGTTCCGGCCATGGCAGGAGATCGAGCGCGAGGCGGTGTCGCTGCGGTGGTTCGAGCCGAGCGTCCTGCCTGGCCTCTTACAGACCGAGGCATATGCCCGAGCGGTGCTCAGCGACGCGGGTCTGATCCCCCGAGGTGATGTCGAGCGGCGGCTGGCGGCCCGCCTCGCTCGCCAAGGCGTTCTCAATCGGGACGACCCACCGCAGTTCGTGGCCGTCATCGACGAGGCGATCCTCCGCCGGCCGGTCGGCGGCCGGGCGACCATGCACGAGCAGCTACGGGCCCTGGTCGCGGCGTGCGCAGAGCCGCACATCCGGGTGCACGTCGTGCCGTCGACGGTGGGCGCCTACGCGGGCCTCAACGGGCCGTTCGTGATCGCCAACAGCCATGACCACCGGGTCGCCGGCTATCTCGACAACCAACTTCAGGGACAAGTGGTTAGCGACCCGGAGGACATCGCGGCGATGATGGCAGCGTGGGAGAACGTGCGCGGCGAGGCGTTGTCCCACTGGCAGTCTGTCGATCTCATCACGGAAGTGGCGGAGACATGGACCTGAACAACGCGCGGTGGCGCAAGAGCAGTCGCAGCAGCGGCAACGGCGGTGCATGCGTCGAAGTCGCCGACAACCTGCCCGGCATCGTCGGCGTACGCGACTCCAAGGACCCGACCGGACCGGCGCTCATCTTCGCGCCGGCCGCCTGGCGCGCCTTCGTCGCCCGGGTCGCCGAACGGGCCTGACCCCAGCCTCAGCGAGGGCGCATCGAGGGGTGAGGCGCTGCCTCATTCGCAGCCTGTCGAACTTCCGGGAAGGGCGGAGACATGGACCTGAACAACGCGCGGTGGCGCAAGAGCAGTCGCAGCAGCGGCAACGGCGGCAACTGCGTCGAGGTCGCCGACAACCTGCCCGGCATCGTCGGCGTACGCGACTCCAAGGACCCGACCGGACCGGCGCTCGTCTTCACGCCGACCGCCTGGCGCGCCTTCGTCGCCCGGGTCGTCGAGCGGGCCTGACCCCAGCCTCGCAGCGGGAGCCCCCAGGAGGGCCGATACTCCGGCCAGCACAGGGGCGGATGACCCACGGCCCGGCGGGTACCGTCCGGATGATCGACGGCGGCACCGGTTCGTCGTACACATGTTCCATCCACAGGCTGTGGATGCCGGAGGGCTCGGATGAGTTACCAGCTCAGCGCGGTGGTCGCGGACGTCGAGCTGCTCCGCGAGCAGACCGCCGAGCTGGACCACGCGGTCCTCGCCGCGCTCCGGCAGGACTTCGCCCTGCTGCCGGTGACGCCCCAGCTCGTGCAGGAGCTGACCGGCGCGCTGCCCGACTTCGCCACCGACGAGCCGAGCGCGGAGCAGCCGTTCCAGCTGATCCTCTCCCCCGCGTTGGCGGAACTGCTGGCCCGCTGGTCGCGGCAGGGGCCGGTGGCGTACCTGGAGGCGGAGTTCGCCGGTGGCGCCGGGCACCAGTCGGCGGTGGTGTGGCTGGGTGGCGAGGTGAGCTGGGGTCCGCGGCTCGACCGGCTGCTCGACGGGCCCCGCGCCGAGTGGCCGATCAATGCGGCGCTGACCCGGCTCGGTGTCGAACCTGGCCGGTGGCTCGATCCCTTCGCCGAGCTGGGCCTGCACCTGGAGCGACACACCGACGGCTGGCTGGCCCATGGACGGCGGGGACTCTCTGCCGACTACTGGGACGAGCTGGCCGAGGAGTGGGAATACCGGCAATCCGGCCAGGAGCAGCAACCTGAGCGGCCCGGTTCCGTTGGGGACTGGGGGATTCCATGAAATTGCGACAATTCGTATTCATTGCCACGCTGCTGACGGCTGCCTCGATCTCGGGCAGCGGCGTCCGTCCACAAGGGTCGGACGTGCCGGCCCCGCCGGTCGGCGACACCGAGGTGGTACGCCTCAGCGGCCTGGCGCAGGTCGAGTTCGGTGACACCGAGCAGGAGCTGACCCGCCGTGGCGTGCTACAGGCCGAGGCCGACTCCTGCGGGCCGACGCTGGCCGGGCACGGGGCGGCCAGCCCGATCTTCGTCGACGACCGCCTGGTGCTGCTCTGGCTGGACGACCCGATGAGCACGCCGGAGGGGATCACCGTCGGCACGCCCGTCGACGAGGTGCTGGCCAGCTACCCGTCGGCGGTCCGGCTCGACGCTCCACAGCGGACTTACCGGTTCGACGGGCTGCTCGCCCGTGACGGCGACCGCGCGTACCTCTTCCTGCACGACGGCACCGCCGTGCGGGAGATCATCGCCGGGTACGCCGACTGGGCCCGCCGCCTCTTCGACGAGGGCTACGGCCCCTGCTGAAGCCGGCCTGCACCAGCAGGACAGTTAGGCGATTGTCGGCGATCGACACCCGTGGAATCATCTCCTCGCCCGCCCACTCGCGCGGGGATCCACGGGGGAGTTGATGTGAAGACAACCTTGTCCGCCCACCTGAGAAACCGCTTCAGGAACAGCCTCTCGCCGCTGGCGCTGGTCGCGGCGACCACCATGACCCTGTCGATCGTCCTGATCGGGCCCGCCGCCGCCGGCGCCGCGGCATCCCGGCCGGCACCGGCCGCCAGCTCGTCCGCCACGGCCACCTCGTCCGCCACGCCGACGTCGTCGCCGACCGACCGGGCGACCGCCGGGGCGACGACCAGGGCGACGACCGAGCGGAGCCGCACCCGGTCGGCCGCCGTCACCCCGCGGCCGAGGACGCGGAGCACCAAGCCGCCCGCGTGTGGCGGGAAGCTGACCTACGGCAAGGTCGAGACCTGCGCCTCCATCGCCGACGCGCAGGAGAACGCCTGGACCTTCACCACGACCGTCGACTCCGACACCCTGTACGCCCGCCTCAACGGGGTGTCGGGCACCGGTGTCGGCGCCCGGGTCACCGACCGCAACGGCCAGGTCTCCTGCTACGTGGGTCCCTACCTCAACGAGTGCCGGCTGGGTCCCGCCGGCCCGTACACGCTCACCGTGACGACCACCTACGGCACCGGAGAGGGGGCCTACACCCTCTCGGTCGAGTCGATGCGGACGCCGTCGGAGTGCGACACCCTGCCGGAACCCTTCTTCTCGTTCGCCTCGGCGGGCGTGCGCGGCACCCTGCCGGCCGGCCTGGCCGCCCGCTGTTTCAAGTTCGACCAGCCCACCGGCAGCCGGCTGCACCTGGCGGATCCGAGCGGCGCCGGTGACGTGCAGGGAAGCATCCTCGACGGCGGGTACGAGCCGGCCGGGTGCATGGTTCGATACACCACCGAATGCACCCTGACCGGGCCTGGACCGTACCGGCTCTTCCTCCACGAGCTGTACGGCAACGAGGCGGCGTACGCCCTCAGGATGCCGCGCCTCTCGCAGGCGGTCGGCTGCCCGGCGGTGCCGCTCGCCCCGTTCGGCGACCCCGGCGCCGCGGTCGGCCGGGGTTCGGTGGCCGAGCGGGAGGAAGTGGCCTGCCACTCGCTGACCTCCAGCACCCCCGGCTCGGTCGTGGTCCGGTTCAACCGCAACCAGGACCAGCACCTGTCCTGGGGCGTGTACGACGCCGCCGGCCTGCGGATCTGCGACGAGTACGAGTCCGCCCGGCACTGCGCCCTGCCCGCCGCCGGGACGTACACGCTGCTGGTGCAGAACCAGAACGACTTCGGCACCGTCGTCGACTACCCGGTCGCCGTGACCGCGCTGCACCGTACCGACGGGTGCGCGGCGGCGACCGGCACCAGCTGGGAGGCGCCCGCCCTGGTCCTGCACCAGACCTCGCCGGTGCAGACCAACTGCCAGCCGTTCCACGCCGAGGCCGGCGACCGAATCGTCACGTACACCGCCCCGGACCGGTACAACGACGCGGCGGCGTGGCTGGTCGACGCCGACGGCAAGGTGCTCTGCACCGAGTGGTCGGAGCAGGACGGCTGCGTGCTGCCGGCCACCGGGACGTACCGGGTCGTCTCGTACCTCGCCAGCTGGGCCGACGACAGCACCGACCTGACGTACCGGATGCAGGTCCGGCGGCTCTCCGACGCCGTCGGCTGCCCCACCGTGACGCTCGGCACCTACGGCTCGGCGCCCGCCGGCGGCCTCGGCGGGATCCGCTGCCGCACCCTGGACGTCGCGGCCGCCGGCCCGTACCGGCTGCGCGCGGTCGGCGACGACAACTACGAGCGCTACGGCCGGGTGTACGACCAGGCGGGCCTGCGGGTCTGCGGCACCGGCCGGTGCGAGTTCCCCGCCGCCGGCAGGTACACGCTGGTGCTGGGCGACCGGGGCACCGGCCAGGTGATCGACAACGACGTCCGGCACGCCGTCGCCCTCCTGCCGTGGGCGCCGTCGGACTGCGCGCCGGTGTCGGACGCCGGCTGGCGGGACACGCCGCACCGGGGCACGTTCCCGGCCGCCGGCCAGGTCAACTGCCTCCAGCTGCCCAGCCCGGCCGGCTCCCGGATCGTCCAGTCGCAGCCGGGTGAGACCAGCTTCGACGCGAGCCCGGAGATCACCGTCGTGGACGCCACCGGCGCGTACCTGTGCGACTATTCCTCGCTGCGCCAGTACACCTGCGAACTGACCGGCGAGGCGCCGTTCCACGCGGTGCTGACCGGCCCGGGGGGCAGCCCCGTCAGCGCGTACGCGATGGCCTTCAGCCGGGTCGACGGTCCACCGGCCTGCCCGGTACTGCCGCGTGACGCCGCGGGGGCCACGGCCACCACCGGCGCGGACCGCTTCGTCGCCTGCTGGTCGGTCCCGGCGGACCAGCACGCCGCGCGGGAGACCTTCACCTGGACGCGGACCTCGGGCACCGGCGACGCCCGCCTGTCGGTGATCGACAGTCGTGGGATCCGGTACTGCGGTCCGACCGGCTACGCCGTCGAGCGGACGATCACCTGCACTCTGCCGGCGGGTCCGGTCACGGTGCTGCTGGAGTCGGACGCGGTCGACGCCGCGTACCGGCTGACCCACCGGGACGCCGCCGCCCCGACCGGTTGAGACGGGTGGGCCGGCCTCACGGGGCCGGCCCACCCGCACCGCCCGTACACGTCGAACGCCCGGCCGATCCTGACGGATCGGCCGGGCGTTCGGCATGGTCGGATCAGTAGAGCGCGGCGCCGCTCTGCGGCCCGGCGATCCGGATGCCGTACCGCTGCGGCCAGACCACCTCGGTCCGCAGGGACGATCCGCTCCACGAGGCGTTCAGCGGCACGAGCCCGCCGGTCGAGCCGTGGAACGGGACCATGAGCCCGGACGGGTAGCCGGCGATGTCACCGCCCACCTCCTCACCGATCGACGTCGCGACGGAGTCGAGCGGGCCGGTGCCGTTGAGGTTCAGCACCGCGACGGACGCGCCGAACTTGTCCCCCCGCTCGGAGCCGCCCGGGACGACCGGGTGGTTCTGGTCGAACCCCTGCGCGCCGCTGCCGGTCAGGCCGGCGGACGAGCCCCGGAGCAGGGTGACGACGCCGGCCTCCGCTCGCGTGCCGACGGCCTCGCCGGGGGCGCCGATGAGCAGGTCCGCCCGGCCGTCGCCGGTCACGTCGCCGGTGGCGAGCGCCGCACCGAAGCGGTCGCTGTCCTCCGGTTCGCCCGGCACCCCGGCCGTACGCTGGGTGATGATCCGGACGGCGGTGCCGGACAGGCCGCCGGTGCGGCCGGTGAAGACCGCGACGAGCCCGCCGTAGATGTGCGGGGTCTGGGCGCTGGGCGCCCCGGCGACCACCTCACCGAGGCCGTCACCGTTCACGTCGCCGATCGCGAGCGACTCGCCCAGATACCACGCGATGACGCCACTCTGGTCGATCTTCGGAAGGACCGCCGCGCCGGTGACCCCGGTGGCGCGGGTCATCGACACGCCGGACGGCGAGCCCCACATCAGGCTCACCATGCCCGTGCCGTTCCAGGAGGCGCCGTCGTTCTCACCGGGGGCGCCGATGACCAGGTCGTGGTACCGGTTGTTGTCGACCTTGCCGATGGCGAGCGAGAAGCCGAACCGGTCGTTGCGCTCGGCCCCGCCGGGCACCGCGGCCAGGTCCTGCTGGAGGAACTGGGCGCCGGTGGCGGTGAGGCCGGTGGAGCCGCCGTACAGGACGGTGACCGACCCGGCCATCGCCTTGCTCCCGATCCCCTCCCCGTAGGCGCCGATCGCCAGGTCCTCGCGGGCGTCCCCGTTGATGTCGCCGGCCGCGAGCGCAGCCCCGAACCAGTCCTGGTTCTCCGAGTCACCGGGCACTCCCGGCGAGTTCTGGCTGAAGTGGGTCGCCGAGTCGGGCCGAAGCCCGGTGCTGCCGCCCGGGATGATCCAGACTCCGCCACCGTGAGCCCGGGTACGGGGATCCACCTCGTCCGGGTCGCCGATCGCCAGGTCGTCGTAGCGGTCGCCGTTGAAGTCGCCGGCCGCCAGCGCGTTGCCGAAGCAGGCACAACCGCCGTTGTCCGCCGACAGCACACCCATGAAGTAGTCGACCTGCGGCGCGGACGAGTAACGCACGACGACCACACCGGTCGGGGACTGAGGAAGGCTGTAGTTGAAGGGGTCACCGGTGGCGGCGATGTCGTCGATGCCGTCGCCGTCGAAGTCGGAGCGGGTTCCCCCGGTTCCCCGTACCGGCGTGGTCGCCTTCGCCACCCGGTGGTGCAGGAGGGTGAAACCCTCCCGCGTGATGGTCTGCACGTCACCCGCCGCCTGGGCGGGGACGCTGACCGCCAGGCCGGCCAGGACGGCCAGCACGGACACACCTGTCGTCGTTCGACGCACCAAGAACCCCCGTTCGCTGTGGATGCTTCGACACCGTAGAAGAGGGGATCGAGGGCGGTAACCAGATGAACGGGCAGGTCGGGTGACGACCTGTAGGTCGCCGTCGGCCGAACGGTCGCCGCGGCGGGGTGTCGCCGGAAAGCGGAACGCCCGGTGCGATCCTCGCGGATCGACCGGGCGTCCTCGCTGTTCACGAGCGGTGGCGGCGGGATTTGAACCCGCGGAGGGCGTAAACCCTCACACGCTTTCGAGGTCTGCGATCATGCATCCGCTGTGGTCCGGTAGTGGCCACGAGCAGGCGTGATGGTCCCCGACGACTGGCGGCATACACCCGCGTACCGCGGCGAACGAGACCGCAACTGAGACCGCCCCTGCCACGACGGCGCCTCGCCGCCCCGCGGACGTCCGCCCCTTGCCCTATCGTGCCGCCATGGCTTTCGAGCGGACCTACGGCGAAATCCCTGGCTACCCACCCGGCTCAACCTTCAAGAACCGGGATGAGCTCGCCGATTCCCAAGTGCACCGGCCGAACCAGGCCGGCATATGCGGAGGCAAGGACGGCGCTGAGTCGATCGTGGTCTCGGGCGGCTACGTGGATGATGAGGACTACGGCACGGAGATCGTTTACACAGGTCAGGGTGGCAATGACCCAGCCACTAAGCGGCAGATCGCAGACCAGCAGCTAACCCGCGGCAATCTTGGACTCGCTCGAAGCCAGATCGACGGCAACCCGGTCCGGGTGATTAGGGGCGCCGGCGGAGACCCGAAGTACTCCCCCAAGGCAGGCCTCCGGTACGACGGACTGTTCCGCGTAGTCGACCACTGGCACGATACTGGCAAGGATGGATTTCAAATTTGGCGTTACCGCTTGGTTGCGCTCGAAAGCGCTGACCCGCCGCCCGCAGGCACCCTTGGCGCTACAGGACCTGCCGCACGTACCGAAGCCACGATCCAACGCCTAGTTAGAAGTACCGCCGTCGCCAACAAGGTGAAGCGCCTGCACGAACACAAGTGCCAGGTCTGCGGCATCCAGCTTGCGACACCAGCTGGCCCATACGCAGAGGCAGCACACATACGTGCGCTGGGCAAGCCACACAACGGCCCCGATGTGGCGAGCAATGTCCTTTGCCTCTGCCCCAACGATCACCTGCTCTTCGACACTGGCGCCATCTATATTGAAGCCGACGGCACTGTGAGGCAGGCGGGTACGGCTGCCGAACTTGGTAAGCTCCGGCTGATTCACGGGCACTCAGTGGACTGGGCGCAGCTGGCTTACCATCGGGAACACCACCAGCCATAGACCAGACGCGATTCCCGATGCGCTGTCGTCGATTGGCAACCTACCGCCGCCCGACTGTCCTCACGGGTCCTGGCAAAGACGCGGGTTCGGGGCCGGAAGCGCTAGCTGGGCTAGCATCGAAACACCGCAACTCGGTAGCAAGACAACCCTCGGCAACGCTTCGGTTTGGTGGTCGCATCGGGCTCCACTCCCGTGTACCGTATGTTCATGTCAGACGCACCGAAGGCGGACGATAACCCACTGGATGTAGACGCGGCCGACCTCAGCATCTTTCAGGACGACGATGCGGAGCCAGCGGATGACGGTCAAGCCGCAGGCACGGCCAGCCAGACCGAGGCACTAGGTCTCCTGCGGAGTGTCGGATACGACGCAGAACATAGCCATATCGATCTCGCCTTCAAGTCCTTCGACGGAGCGCATTGGTTCTCAATTTTCAAACTTCAACCGAATGGCAAGAAGGAACGCTCAGGCATCCTTCCTGACTACGCGATACGCGGATATGTAGGCGAACTCGAAAAAGGCTGGTCGGCGGATCCGGATGGCCTGTCCATCGCATCGGCGGACGGTCGGTACGTAGAACTTATGATTTCGGGACGTTCGATGCGTATGCGACTCAGGCAGACTAGTCTTGCAAAGGGTACCTACACCTCCCCGCGCAGCAAATGCCCGAGCGCGGCTACCGATGGCGACCATGCGACAGCGTTCAGCACAGCATACGGATTAGAGGATCGACCGATCCCCGGCAGGCATAATGGTGTTCATCTTCCTGTTGTCCTCCACCTGGGCAGTGGGAAGGGCGACTGTGTAGAAGTCTCCAACCCTTCGGCCACCATGGCAGCCATATATTACAAGGCAGCAAACGGAATGCGCCCTACGGACTACCCACGGTCCGCTTCCATCAAATTCCGCTTCGCCGAGGGCGGATCGAGGGAATTCGCGATCCGTCGAGCCAGAGAGGTGGCAGCAACGCTTTTCTTCGAGATGGCAGCGATGGGCTGGCATACGATTCGGCTTCACGAGCCTTTGCGGGAACGCAGGCGCAGACTGCCACGTCAGCGCAGCGGCGAGTCCGTACTGAGATTTCCGCCCCAGGTTGTGGATGCACGGGCTGCTTCGCTCTTCGTTGGCGCAGAAGAGGCCACGAGCCCCCTGAGCGTTTATCTTTCGTATTACCAATCGATTGAGTACTACCTTCCGTTCAGTGACGAGCGAAGCACCATTGCTCGCCTTCGGAGAGAAATATTCTCCCCGGGCTTCGACCTAGGCAACGATTCCTCCCTCCTCCGATTAGCCCGAGCGGTTGGCAGACAAAGCAATAAAAGCGAGAGAGAATCTTTTCAGGCACTTCTTGCCTTTGCCCTTCCCAGAGATAAGAGTGAGGCAATATTCGATGGGGTCGCCGGCCGGTATAAGGATCATTTCGGGAAGCGGGGACCCATCTCTGATGTCGGACACGTAAACACACAAGACAAGCGCCTCCTATCGGATCAAATCGCCGACCGAATATATGACCTGCGGTGCCGTATCGTGCATTCCAAGGTCTCAGGCGGAGCCACGGGCGCTGAACCCCTGTTTCCGACAGATAGCCAGGTCGACCACCTAGAGGCCGACATCGAGTTAGTCAGGTTGGTTGCGATAGAAGTTATTACGGTTTTCGCTACGCCGAACTTCAGGATCGGACCCGGAGTCTCGTAAACGCTGCCACAGCCTCCGGCCCCTGTGGCAGTCCTATCCAGAGACAAGATTAATGCAACCACATCCGATACATTCGAACCATGAGATTCGAAGGCTTACAGAGGGGCGGACAGATTTAGAACGGTCCTACCTATACTGTGGCAATTAGGGCGGTGGCGATCTCGCTCATATTGGTGATGACCGCGTCAGCCCCCGCGGACCGAAATGCCTGCACCTTAGAAGCTCGGTTTGCGTAACCGACCGCCCGCACCCCGGCCGCCCGCGCCCCCTCGATGTCCGATAACGAGTCGCCGACGAGGACGCAATGGCGCGCAGTGACGTTGAGAGCCTGCGTGGCTAGCAGGATTGGTGCGGGGTTCGGCTTCATACGGGCCGGCTCGGCGTACGCTCGCCCCACCAGAGGCGACACATGCCCAGCGAGCCGGTGCGCCACCAGGTATGCCGTGACGGCACCGGCCGAGTTGTTGCTGACCACCGCCACGGGTAGCCCCGCCTGCCGTGCGGCCACAATGACCTCACGACCGTAGGGCGTGGGCTCAGCGGTAGCCGCGGCGCGGCGCTCTGCCGCGCAAAGAGCGTCCTCCACCGCCCGTGTAACTTCCTGATCCCCGGCTGCCCCGGTCCACCGCAACACCTCAAGCGGGTCAGGCTCGTGGACAAGGCCGGGAGGTAGGTCAACACCATGCCGCCGCAGCACGTCGACCAGCTCGGCCGCGATCTGGGGTGCGGGTAGGCCAGCGAAGATACTGCACACCGGTCCGTCGAAGTCGAGCAGCACCGCCCTGACCTCGCCGAACAGTCGGGCAAGATCGGCGCTCATCCGTCATACCGGTAGGCGATGGTGGACCAGACCGAGTCGAACCATTGGCGGGACGCCTCCACGAACTGCGTGCCGTGCGAGGCGTCATCGTCGGTCACCGCGTAGTGGAACAGCGGCACGTCCTTGCCCATCAGGTCGTAGATCGCCATGGGCTCGCCTTTGATCGAGACGGTGCGTTCGACGACCGGGTAGAAGCCATAGAAGACCTCGTCGCCGTTCAGGATGTAGAGCTTGAACAGCGGGGAAGCTCGGTGCATCCGCACCTCAGCCGTGGCCGACCGAATGAGGCCGAGGTCACCCAGCTCGGCGACCTGATCGATGATGCCGTCTGCCGCCCGCCGGGTGATGCGCTCTGCGCGCTCGCGTACCGCGGGGTCGTCAGCCTGTGTCTCGGCCCGCGACGGCAGCGCCATCGGTACGGACATGTCGGAGATCAAGACCCGCACCGCGATCGTCTCCGGCGCGAGCCGGCCCACACGCACTTTGTCGAGTGCTTCGGCGAGCGCATCGCGCAACGTCTCCCCGGAGAACCCGGCGAAGTCGATCGTGACGTGCGGCCGCTCGAACGCGGCTTCAATGTGTGGACGCAGCTCAACCGCTCGCTGCGTCTGCGCCCGTACGAACGCGCCGCTGCCCTGCCGGGTCACAATCAGCCGCTCTGTCCGTAGCAGCTCCAATGCCCGCTTGACCGTCTCCCGCGCTACGCCGTAGCGGGCGGCCAGCTCGGGCTGTGAGGGCAGCTTGTCGCCTGGCGAGAGCCGCCGCGTGAGGATGGCCGCCCGTAGCTTGTTTGCGATCTGCTGCGAAGCCTGCTTGGGGTCGTCGGGATCTAGCTCACCGAGGAAGTCAAGGTTCTCGCTCACCTGCTCACGGTAGCGCTGACTAGCCAAGTTAGGAAAGTTCCGCACGCCTCCTTGACCTGACTAGCCAAGTCGACCTACCTTGAAGGCGTCGTACCTGGCTAGCCAGGAACGACAAGCCGGGCGGAAGCCGGGGAAGGTGGCGCATGCGCTGCACGCCCACGGGCCGGTCGTGTGGTCGTTCATTCAGAACTTCACAGCAGAAGCGCCGCGTAGATCCGTCTGCGGCATCCCCGCCTTGAGCCACACGGTGGCCGACCTCGGTAGATCCCGGGCGAGCGGGGCGAGCGGGCCGGATCTTGGCGCGCGGCTTGGGCTTCTGCCTCTTTCCTTGTTCGTCCCGGAGTGCGGCCGGTCTGGTCGCACCACGGGGCTTCCGACCTCAACGACTCCCCCGGAGGTTTCCCGTGCGGAAGCACCTCGCCCCCGTCACCGCCGAGCCGATCGCCGCCGACCTCGCGGCCATCGAGGCGGAGTGGCCGCTGATCGCGGCCGAGCTGGACGTACTCGACGCCGAAATCACCCTGCTCTACGCCGAGGACCACGGCGGCCCGACCGCGCTGGACTGGCGTCGGCTGCGCCGGGCCGAGGCCCGCGTCACCCGCGCCGCCGCCGAGCTGACCGCCCGCACCGACCCGCGCCGCGCGGCCTGATGTCCCGCGTCCGCGCCGCCTACTTCGATCCGGACGGGGCGCGGTACGGCATCCCCACCTTCTGGTGGAAGGGTGCCCCGCCCGGCTACGCCACCCGCCGGCAACTCCGCGCCGCCGGCCTACGGCCCGGTGGTCAACCGATCGCCGCTCAGGTGCTCTGGCGCGGTATCGGCGGTACCCGTGTCGCCTACCTGTACCGGATCGACCTGGCCGCCCCGAAGCGCACCGCCACCCCCGCCCAACGCGCTGCCATCGCCGCCGCGCTGACCGCCCGCCGCACCTGCCGCGTCTGCGGCCAGGTCCAGCCCTACTGCATCCCGCGCTCGCTGGGCGAATGCCTCGCGTGCGCCTTTCCCGAGGAGGACGCAGCATGACCGCCCCCACCATCAACGGCTCCCGTTACCCGCAGCCCATCGAGGACCTGTTGCCCGCCGCCCGCAAGCTCGCCAAGGAACTCGACGCGCTGCCGTCCCGTAACCGGCTGATGCGGGAGTTCCACATCGGCGCGCCGAAGGCCGACGAGCTGCTGTCTCGGCTGCGCGACGAGGCCGACCGGCAGGCCCGCGCCGACGCGCTGCACCTTCACATGGTCAAGCGCGGCAGCATCGCCGAGCGGGTCGAGCTGTTCCCCACTGAGCCCGCCACGGACCCGGCCGACCCGCCGGCCGCGCCCGAGCCCGCACCGCCCGCCGTCGACCCGGTGGAGATCACGCCGGTCGACAGGGTCGCCGAGGTCAACACGGCCGGACACCCGGACACGCCCACCGCGACCGCGCCGCCTCGCCGGGCGGTGGTGTGGCCGGTGGTGCTGCTGGCGCTGCCGGCGTTCGTGGCGATCTGGTCCGGGTGGGTCGGACTCGGCGGACTCACCGGGTTCGGCGTGGTCCATCCGCTGCCGGGGATCTGGGACAGCTTCTCCATCAACTCGGCAATCACCCTGCCGATCGGGGTGGAGACGTACGGCGCGTACGCGCTCTACGTGTGGCTGTCCGGCCGGGTGCCGGACCGGGCGCGCCGGTTCGCGAAGTGGTCGGCCATCGCCTCGCTCCTGGTCGGCGCGCTCGGCCAGGTCGCCTACCACCTGTTGGAGGCCGCCGGTGTCACCTCGGCCCCGTGGTGGATCACCACCGCTGTGGCCTGCCTCCCGGTGGCGGTGCTCGGCATGGGCGCCGCACTCGCACACCTCGTCCGCACCCACGACTAGCGCCGCCCCGCCGCCGGCCCCCT
The DNA here is from genome assembly GCF_051386295.1 of Micromonospora sp. URMC 105. NCBI lineage: Bacteria > Bacillati > Actinomycetota > Actinomycetes > Micromonosporales > Micromonosporaceae > Micromonospora > Micromonospora sp. URMC 105. The sequence continues at coordinate 15,886 of NZ_JBPQTL010000030.1, forward strand.
TCCGATCCGCAGACCGTTGGAGGAACCCCCATCATGACTGCCCCTGATGACCGCTTCGACTGGCAGGCCGCCGAAGCGGAGCTGACCGACCCGACCACCGCCGGCCCGGACGCCGAGGTGGTCGACCTGGACGACGCCCGCGCCCGCCGCACGCCCCAGCCGCGTCCGCCGGCCGACAACGACGACTGCGACCAGGACGACGACCACGACGACGCGGAGAGCATCGAGGACGGACCGGACCGCCTCGGCGGCCCGGTCGATACCGCCGAGGACATCCCCCGTGACGTGCTGGCCCGCCAGCAGGACCGCCGGCCGATCCTGGCGGACTGGGCCAGGTCGTGGCGCGGCTTCCGCGCCGCCGTGCGGCATCAACTCAAGGACGCCGGCTACGTGACCGCCTACCACGGCGTCCGCCTGCCGAAGTATGCGGCCAAGACGGCGGTGTGGGCACCGGTTGGGCTGTTCCGCGGCTTCGGCCGCGCGCTGCACTGGGCCACCGCCGAGCAGGGCAACTGGGACCTACGACAGGCCGCCGCGTCCCGTGGCGACGCCGACACCTGGCTCAAGCTCGACGCCCGCCGGCAGCGCCAAACGGTGTGGCGGTGGTGGGTCCTCGCCGCCGGAGCCGGTGCGACCGTAGCCGGCGCGATCGTGCTGGCGCTCGGCCCGTCGTGGTGGCGCTACGCCGCGCTCGCGGTGGTGGTGCCACTGCTGGCCACCCTCGGCCGACCGGCGGACAAGCCGCTCACGGACCGGGTGACCGAGGGCAACCGCTACCGGAAGCTCACCGCCGAGCTGGTCCGCCGGGCGCTCACGTCGCTGCAAATGAGCGGCATCAACTCGGCGGTGGCCAAGGACCCGAAGGCGATCAGTTTCCCGGTGGATATCCACCGGGACGGTCCCGGCCACCTCGCGGTGGTCGACCTCCCGTACGGGGTGGAGGCCGCTGAGGTGGTCGCGCGCCGGGGCAAGCTCGCATCGGCGATGCGGCTGCCGCTGGATCAGGTATGGCCCGAGCCCGCCCCCGGCCACACCGGCCGCCTAGCGCTGTGGGTCGGTTATGAGCCGGCGTCGCAGATGAAACAACCGCCCTGGCCGCTGCTCTCGGCCTCGGCCAAGGTCGATGTGTTCAAGGCGTTCCCGTTCGCCACCACGCCCCGGCTCGATACGGTCGCGGTGGACCTGATGTTCCGTAACTACCTGTTCGGCGGTCAGCCCGGTTCGGGTAAGACGTTCGCGCTGCGGGATCTGATCCTGGCCGCTGCGCTGGACGCGCGGACCGAGATCCGGGGGTACGAACTCAAGGGCGTCGGGGACTTCGCCGTGCTTGAGCCGGTGATGGCCGAGTATGGCAACGGCTTCGATGACGACACCCTCGCCCGCTGCTTCGCGTTCATCGAGTGGCTGTATGAGGAGTGCCGCCGCCGTTCGAAGCGCATCGAGCACTACGCCCGCTTGGGCAAGGCCCCGGAGAACAAGGTGACGCCCGAGCTGGCGTCGCTCAAGGGGTCCGGGCTGCACCCGCTGGTGGCGTGGTTCGATGAGCTGCAAGAGCTGATGACCAGCAAGTACGGCAAGGACGCCGGGGAGATCCTGGAGAAGGTCATCAAGCTCGGCCGGGCGCTTGGCGTGATCATCCTGATCGGTACGCAGATCCCCGACAAGGACAGCTTGCCGACCGGCATCACCCGCAACGTCAACTCCCGCTTCTGCCTGTCAGTGGCGGATCAGACGGCGAACGACATGATCCTTGGCACCTCGGCGTACAAGAACGGATACCGGGCGACCGTCTTCCAGCCGGTGATCGAGGCCGGGTGGGGCATCCTGCGTGGCTTCGGGCCGAAGGCGTCGGCGGTGCGGTCGTTCTACGTCGACACCACCGCCGCCGCCCGCATCGTCGCTCGCGCGGTGGCGTTGCGGACCACGGCCGGGACGTTGCCGAAGCTGGACGAGCAGACCCGCGACGTGGCCCCGGTGGCGGATGTGCTCGGCGACCTGGCGCGGGTGTGGCCGGGCGACGATAAGGCCGCGTGGAACGAGACGCTGTGCGCGCTGCTGGCCGAGCTGCGCCCCGACGTGTACGGGGGTTGGGAGGCCGCGCAGCTGTCCACCGCCCTCAAGCCCCACCCCCTCGTGAAGGTCGGCGACGTGGGCCGGCGTATCGACGGCAAGGCCACCACCCGGCGCGGCATCAAGCACGCTGACCTCCTCGCCGCGATCGCGGAGCGTGACCGGAAGCGGTCCGCCGGCTAACCGCCTCTGAGGGTGCTAGCGCTAGCGGCCCGATCTGCTAGCGCTAGCACCCCCGCTAGCACCCCATCCGAATCATGAGCTGCGACCTAGCAGATAGCAGCTCACAGCCTCACGCACCCAAAAACCGGCCTGGGAGGCACTTGTGGACCCCCTGCTCACCCTCGCTAGCGTCATCGTCACGCCCGCCGCCCTGGTCACGCTCGGTTACGCCGGGCTGTGCTGGGTCAGCCCCTTCAAAACCTGCAAGCGGTGCGCTGGCACCGGTCACACGACGACCCGCTTCCTGCGCCGTCCGCGCGCCTGCCGCCGCTGCGATCGCGGGCTGCGGCTGCGCACCGGGCGGCGCGTCTTCAACTACTTCCACCGCCTCCGCGCCGAGGCGACCCGATGAACCGCCCCGGCTCCCACACCGACTGGTGCGGCCGGGACCACCGTTGCGGCCTCGGCGAGCACCGCTCACCGGAAATCGTGGTCGACATCCCCGGCCGTGCGCGTGCCGTCCTCGTGCGGGTGCGCACCGCTGCCGGCCGGGAGCACGCCGAGGTGCGCGTCAGGGTCGCCCTCGCGCCGGGCGACCTGGCCGCCCGCCGCCAGTTGGTCGGACTGCTCGGCGACCTCCGCCAGGCCGTCACCCGCGCCGCCATCACCGCCCGCCCCCGGCCGAGACGGTGACGCGGTGGCCGCCCGATGGCTCGTCGCGTCCACGGTGCTCGGCCGGCCGGTAACCGACGACGAGCCGTACCCGCACATCTGCGGCCGGCTGCTGGCAGCCGAGGACAGCCGCAGCGGCCGATCGGTCTACCTCCTGCGGCGGGACTGCGCTGCCTGCGCTCAGGAGCGCCACGACCGCACCAACCGGCAGCCCGACCCGGCGGGCGGTTCGGTGGTCGACCTGGCCGCCGCCCGCGCTCGCCGCACCGCACGAAGGGAGAGGCCCGTTGCCTGATCTGCTCGCCGCCGCCCTGCGCTACGCCGAGCGCGGGTTGCCGGTGTTCATGCTCGGCCGGTCGAAACGGCCGGTCGCCAACTGCCCCGACTGCCCAAAGGCAGACCAGGACCCCACTCACGATCAGGAAGCCTGCGGCTGCCTTACCTGCCACGGTTTCTACGCCGCTACCACCGACCCGGCGCGGGTCGCTGCGATTGTGGCCGCCGTCCCGCGTGGGCAGCTCGCCTTGCGCACCGGGGCAGCGTCCGGGGTGATCGTGGTCGACGTGGACCCCGCGCACGGCGGGGCGGACACCCTCGCCCGGCTGATCGCCGCAAGCTTCACCCCGCCCACAGCGCGGGTACTCACCGGGTCGGGCGGGCTGCACCTGTACTACCGGCACCCCGGCGGCCGAGTGCCGTGTAGCCAAGGCAGGCCCGGTCAAGGGCTCGGACCAGGCGTCGACGTGAAAGCCGATGGCGGCTACGTGGTGCTGCCGCCGTCGGTGCACCCGCGTACCGGCCGCCCGTACCGGTGGGTGCCCGGTCAGGCCGTGAAGGAGATGCCCCCCGCCCTTCTCACGGCATGCACCCGGCCGCAGGCCCCGCCGCCGATGGTGGCCGCGCCCGGTTCGACGCGGCTGAGCGGGGCGGGGGGCATCTCCCACCCCGACCGGCTCCTAGCCGCACTGCTCGACCGGGTGGCCACCTCCGCTGAGGGCACCCGCCGCACCACCCTCTACGGGGCAGCCCGAGGCGTCGCCCGCATGGTCGCCGCCAGAGCCATCGACCGGGCCGACGCCATCGCCGCGCTTACCGACGCCGGCCGCCAAGCGGAGCAGACCGACCGCGATATCCGCGCCGCCATCCGTGGCGGCTTCCGAGACGAAGGAGTCGCCGCATGACCACCGAACCTGACGACGGGGCAGCCATCCTCGACGCTCTGCACGCCTGCCTGACCCGCTACGTCATCCTGCCCAGCGCCGAGGCCGTCGACGCGGTGGCGCTGTGGATCGCCGCCACCCACGCCCAACCAGCGTGGGCGCATGCACCCCGCCTCGTGATCCGGGCGCCGGAGAAGCGGTGCGGGAAATCGCGGCTGCTCGACGTGGTGGAGGGCTGCTGCCACAACCCGCTCATCACCGTCAACGCCTCACCCGCCGCCGTCTACCGCGCCATCGGCAGCGACAACCCGCCCACCCTGCTCGTGGATGAAGCCGACACCATCTTCGGCGGGAAGAACGCCGACGCGAACGAAGACCTACGCGGGCTGCTCAACGCCGGCCACCAGCGCAACAGGCCCGCGATCCGATGGGACGCCGGCACCCAACGGCTGGAAAAGATCCCCACCTTCGCCATGGCCGCACTCGCCGGCATCGGCGCGATGCCCGACACCATCGAAGACCGCGCCGTAGTCGTACGCATGCGCCGCCGCGCCCCCGGCGAGACCGTCGCCCCCTACCGGCACCGCCGCGACGGCCCAGCATTGCGCACCATCGCGCAACGTCTCGGACAGTGGCTCGGCGCGCACCTCGCCACCCTCGAAGCCGCCGAACCGCCGATGCCGGTCGAAGACCGCGCCGCCGACACCTGGGAACCACTCGTAGCCGTCGCCGACCTCGCCGGTAGCACCTGGCCGCAGCGCGCCCGCCAGGCCGTCACCGTCCTGACCACCGAAGCCGACGAGTCCGGCAACGTCTCCACCCGCGTACGGCTGCTCGCCGACGTGCGCACCGCCTTCACCGTCCTCGGCGACCCGCCCGCGGCTTCCACCCACGACCTGCTCACCGCGCTCAACGGCGACGAAGAAGCACCCTGGGCAGGGTTCGGGCCGACCGGCCTCACCGGCAAACGCCTCGGCGACCTGCTCCGCGAGTTCGGCATCACCTCGACCACCATCCGATTCCCTGTCGGACAGGCCAAGGGCTACACCCGAGACGCCTTCACCGATGCGTGGAACCGCTACTGCCCAGCACCCACCGCCGGGCCATCCGTACCAAGCGTCCCAACCTCGTTTCCGCAGGTCATCCCCGGGACGGATTCCCTCACTGGTACGGATCAATCCGTACCAGCACCCCAATCCGTACCGCACCTGACCAGGCAAAACAAGCTTGGTACGGATGGGACGGATACCCCCCGGCAACAGGTCACCCAGCATCGCCGGTGACAAGCCGAGCCGCAGAACGGCCCGCTGAGAGCCACGGAGACCGTTGCACCCTACGCCGTACGCCGGGACACCGGAAATCTTGCCTCTACGGCGCTCTCAGCGGGCCGCCCCAACGGCCTCCATCGATCCGCCTACCCCACCCAGCAACTGACACTCGCCGGACGAGAACGCCCGCCACCGGCGCTCTCAAGCCACCGAAACCACGGGGAGAAGCCGTGCCCACGCCAGAAAACCGCGTCGTCCTGACCATCGAAGAAGCCGCCCACCGACTCGGCATCGGCCGCACCACCATGTACGCCCTCATCAAAACCGGCCAGATCCGCACCGTCACGATCGGCCGCCTCCGCCGCGTGCCGGCGTTCTGCCTGGACGAGTACGTGCGAAACCTGCTCGCCGAGCCCACGCCCCTCGACCACGCCGCCTAACGAAAGGAGCCAGCCATGGGACGCAAACCGAACGGCGCATCCAGCATCTACCTGGGCGCGGACGGCTCGTGGCACGGCCGGGTCACGGTCGGCGTGAAGGACGACGGATCGCCGGATCGCCGCCACGTCCGGGGCAGGACGGAAGCTGCGGTGATCAAGAAGGTCCGACTCTTGGAACGAGAGCGGGACAGCGGCACGGTCCGCAAGGCTGGCCAGCGCTGGACGGTGAAGACCTGGCTCACTCACTGGGTAGAAAACATCGCTGCCCCGGCCGTGCGAGAGAACACCCTCGCCGGCTACCGGGTGGCTGTCTACCGACACCTCATCCCCGGTCTCGGTGCTCACCGGATCGAGCGCCTGGAGCCCGAGCACCTGGAGCGCTTCTACCGCCGGATGCAGGAGACTGGCAGAGCCCCGGCGACCGCCCACCAAGCGCACCGCACGATCCGGACCGCGCTCAACGAGGCCGTACGCCGGGGGCACCTCGCCAAGAATCCGGCCACCCTCGCCAAGGCACCGCGCCTGCCCGAGAGCGAGATCGAGCCGTACACGGTCGCCGAGGTACAGCGGTTGATGGCAGCCACCCGCGCCCGGCGCAACAGCGCACGGTGGGCGGTCGCGCTCGCCCTCGGCCTACGTCAGGGGGAAGCGCTCGGCCTGCGCTGGTCGGATGTTGACCTGGACGCCGGCACACTGACCGTCCGGCGCGGCCGGCAACGACCGAGGTGGGAGCACGGGTGCCGCTCACCGTGCGGCCGAAAGCACGGCGGCCACTGTCCCGACCGCCGCCAGATACGGGCCGATACCGCCGACACCAAGTCTCGGGCCGGACGACGCAGCATCGGCCTCCCTGACGAGCTGGTGACGCTGCTCCACAAACACCGCGACGAGCAGGAACGGGAGCGCGCTACCGCCGCCCAACTCTGGGAGGGAGGTGACTGGCTGTTCACCACGCCGACCGGCGGCCCGGTCAACCCCCGCACCGACTACGACGAGTGGAAGCGGCTGCTCAAGCTCGCCGGGCTGCGCGACGGCCGGCTGCATGACGCCCGGCACACCGCCGCCACGGTGCTGCTGATCCTCGGCGTGGCCGAGCGGGCGGTGATGGGCATCATGGGCTGGTCAAACTCAGCGATGGCGGCCCGGTACCAACACCTCACCGGCCAGGTGCGCCGGGACATCGCCCAGCGCGTCGGAGGGCTGCTCTGGGACCGCCCGACAGGGGACTCGAAGTCGCGCTCTTGAGCAGCAACTGAGACCGAAACTGAGACCACAAGCGGAACGCCCGGCCGGTCCTCGCGGACCTGCCGGGCGTTCGCGCATCTCACTGGCGGTGGCGGCGGGATTTGAACCCGCGGAGGGCGTAAACCCTCACACGCTTTCGAGGCGTGCTCCTTAGGCCACTCGGACACGCCACCGCCGACGAGGGTACAGGACCACTGGTCTGGATGCCGAACCGGTATGCCCGCCCCCGGCCTGGCAGGATCTTTGCCATGAGTACGCACATCGGCGCGAAGCCGGGAGAGATCGCCGAGCGGGTCCTGATGCCGGGCGACCCGCTGCGGGCCAAGTGGATCGCGGAGACCTACCTCGAGGACGCCACGTGCTACTCGACGGTCCGGGGCATGCTGGGCTTCACCGGCCGCTGGAACGGCGTGCCGGTCTCCGTCCAGGGCTCCGGCATGGGCATGCCGTCCGCCTCCATCTACGCCCACGAGCTGGTCAACGAGTACGGCGTGAAGACCCTGATCCGGGTCGGCTCCTGCGGCGCCCTCACCGAGGACCTCCAGCTGCGCGACGTCGTCGCCGCGATCGGGTCCTCCACCGACTCGAACATGAACCGGATGCGGTTCGACGGGCTGATCGACTACGCCCCGGTCGCCGACTTCGGGCTGCTGCGTACCTCGGTCGAGGTGGCCGAGCGGCGCGGCATCAGCATGCGGGTCGGACCGATCCTGGCGGCGGACGCCTTCTACACCGACCGGCCGGACCTCTACGACACCCTGGCCGACTACGGCGTGCTGGCGGTGGAGATGGAGTCCGCGGCGCTCTACACGATCGCCGCCCGGTTCAAGGCCCGCGCCCTGACCATCCTGACCGTCAGCGACCACATCAAGACCGGCGAGAAGACCACCTCCGAGGAGCGTGAGCAGACCTTCAGCCAGATGGTCGAGATCGCCCTGGACACCGCCATCGCCTGATCCCCTCCTTCGCCGGCGACGCCCCGTCATCCGTCCGGACGGCGGGGCGTCGCCGTGTGTGGAGTGACCACGGTCACCAGACGAAACAATACGACCGGTCGTGCTTTTTGATTAACCTCTCCTCATGACAGTCGACGGACGCGTCGCTCGGGGCGACCGGACCCGGGGCGCCGCACTCGACGCCGCGGTGGTGCTGGCCACCGAGGTCGGCCTGCACGGGCTCTCGCTCGCGCAGCTCGCCGACACGCTGGGAGTGAGCAAGTCCGGCCTCTTCGCGCACTGGCGCTCGAAGGAGGCGCTCCAGCTCGCCACCGTCGACCGGGCGGTGGAGCAGTGGCAGGAGCGGATCGTCGATCCGGCCCTGCGCGCCCCCCGGGGCGTACGGCGGCTCTGGGCCCTGCACCAGGCCCGGATCGACTTCTACGCCGCCCGGGTGCTCCCCGGCGGCTGCTTCTTCGCCAGCACCGACTTCGAGTACAACGCCCGCCCCGGCCCGGTCCGCGACCGGCTCGCCGAGGTGTTCGGCCGCTGGACCGCGTTCCTCGAACACCTCGTCCGGGAGGCGGTCACCGCCGGCGAACTTCCCGCCGACACCGACGTTCCGCAACTGGCGTACGAGATCGACGCGCTCGGGATCACCGCCGCGATGCGCTCCCGGCTGCTGGACCCCGACACCGCCTACCGCCACGCCCGTCAGGGCCTGCTGCACCGCCTGCGGGCGTTGTGCCCCGATCCGACCCTGCTACCGGAAGGCCTCTCATGAGCCACGCCCTCGCCCACCCCTCCGCCGTCGAGTACGGCCACGTCGAGCACGTCAGCGTGTACTTCGACGACCTGGACGCCCTCGGCATCCTGCACAACGCCCGGTACGCCGTGCTGCTGGAGCGGGCCCTGACCGCGTACTGGGCCGAGCGGGGCGTCTCCTACCAGGGCGGGCAGCGCAGCGCGCCGGACACCTTCCACGCGGTACGCGAGTTCACCATTACCTACCGCGCCCCGATCGCGGCCACCGGGCCGGTGGCGGTGCACTTCTGGCTCGAACACTTCGGCACCAGCAGCGCCGAGTACGCCTACCAGTTCCGCTCGCTCGACGGCGGCACCGTGCACGCCGAGGGTCGGCGGGCGATCGTCCGGCTCGACCCGGCGACCCTGCGACCCACCCCGTGGACCGAGACCGCCCGGGCGGTGGCCGCGAACCTGCTCCGCCCCGCACCGACCCCGGCCTGAGCGGCGACCCGGGCTGAGCGCCCGAGATGCCGGATCAACGCGTCAGCGGAAGAAGGCGCGCAGCAGCGCGGCGCTCTCGGACTCCAGGACGCCGCCGTAGACCTCCGGGCGGTGGTTGAGCCGGCGGTCGCGCAGCACGTCCCAGAGCGAGCCGGCCGCGCCGGTCTTCGGCTCCCAGGCACCGAACACCACGGTGGACACGCGGGCCAGGACCAGCGCCCCCGCGCACATCGTGCAGGGCTCCAGGGTCACCACCAGGGTGCAGCCGTCGAGCCGCCAGCGACCCGTCCGCTCGGCGGCCCGCCGCAGCGCCAGCACCTCGGCGTGCGCGGTCGGGTCGCCAGTCAGCTCGCGCTCGTTGCGGCCGATCGACAGTTCCGTGCCGTCCGGCCCGTAGAGCACGGCACCGACCGGGATGTCGTCGGACCCGTCCGCGCCGTCCGGGCCGGGAGCGGGCCTGTCCGGGCCGGTCACGGCGACCTCGAGCGCCCGGCGCATCCACAGTTCGTGCCGCTGCCGGCGGCCCGCCCCGTCCGGATCGGCCAGCCCCTCGTGCGGGCCGGGTCCGACCCGGCCCACCGCGCCCGGGGTCGGCTGTCCCGAACGTACGGTCTCCAGCGCCGGGTCGGTCGAGTCGACCGGCTCGGCGGCCCCGGCCAGCGGCGAGCCGCCGCCCGACAGCGGGGCGGTTCCGTCGGCGGACGGCTCAGACCTCACGCAGTTCCTCGACCTCGTCGGCGCAGCCGAGGACCTGGCACACCTCGGCCGTGACGTCGGCGGGCAGCATCCCCTGGTGGGCGCTGAGCCGGAGCAGCTTCTGGGCGGAGATGCCCAGGTCGGCGAGGATGTCCGCGTCACCGACCGGGTCGGCTTCCGGGTCGACCGCCGGCTGCTCGCTCTCCGTGTCCCCGGTGGCGGCCGGAGCGGGCTCCTCGCCCTCCTCCAGCCCGGTGACCGAGGTCTTCAGGTCGCCGACGAGCAGCGCACCCAGCCGGGACTCCTCCGCGTACGCCGAGTCGGAGCCGAAGACCCGCAGGTCCTCCCCCTCGTCCAGGCGCAGGATCACCAGGTAGGCGTCGTCCGCCTCGACGAAGAGCAGCGAGAGGTCGGCGTCGGGCTCGACGTCGCGCAGCCGGTCGGCGACGTCGTCGATGTCGGAGGCGCCCCGTAGGTTCACCTCGGCGGCGCTCCACTCGCCCTCGTCGCGCACCACGGCGGCAGCGAAGTACGACACGGTCCCCCCAAAGGCTTCGGCACAGCACGCCGACTCGTTACGCGATGCACGTTAACCGGTCGGGTCGGCAGGCGACCGGTCAACGCCCCGAAGGGCCGGTCAATCCTGAGAAAACGGGTCAGCCGGCGACGCGACGCCGGGTCGCGATCAGCTGCCGCAGTCGCTCGGTGCGCTCCCGCTGCGGCTTGTCCCGCTGTCGTACCGCGCGGGCTCCCGCCAACTCGGCGAGAATCTGCAGGCGGCGACGGCTTCGCTCAGGGTCGAGCCGCGGGGTGGTCCAGGCCATACCGGAAAGCGTCCCCAGTCACAGCGAGTACGTCAAGATGGCGTTCGAAGCGGAGCCGACCAGCCACGCAGCGTCACCACATGGGCCAGTCCGCGCTGGTCGCCCAGCGGACCACCACGACCGCGAACGCGATGCTCCAGCCACCCGCTGTGACGATCGCCACCCCGGTGCCGACGCCCCGGTCGCCGTACCGGACGAGCGCGAGGGCGGCCAGCCAGGCGATCGCGCCGGCGATCACGGTCCACCACGCGTAGCCGGGGACGTCCCGGCCGAGGAGACCGAAGAGCACCAGCCAGGCGGCGGCGACCGCGCCACCGGCGGCGACCCCGCTGCCGGTCACCGGGTGCGGTTCGCGCCAGGTCGGCCGGCGGGGCGGCCCGGAGGGAAAGAGACCTGAGGGGGTACGCGCCAGGAACTGCCCGGCGGCCGGCCCGCCCGGGTACGTCGGCTGACCGTCCATCGCCGTCACCGCTCCCGTCCACGGAATCCCCCGGCGCTCCGGGGGACCCTCCCACCGTATCCGTCTGCCAGGATGGCCGGATGTCGTCGCGATCGACCGGCCGCCGCGCGCGTTCGGCATACCCGGTCCTGCTGTTGCTCGGGCCGGCGTTGCTCGCCGGCTGCGCGCCCGGCGACCGGCCGGCCGCCGCACCGAGCACGGTCTGGGACGCCCCTTCCGCGGTGCCCACCGCGGGCCAGCCTGCGGCGCCGGCGACCGCGCCTTCCGCGACCCCGGCCGCGCCGTCGGCGTCGCCGAGCCGCGCGCCCCTGCGGCGGGTCTTTCCGGTACGCGCGAACGACGTCGCCTACCACCCGACGCACTCGGCGTATCCGGGCACGGACATCTTCGCCGACTGCGGCGAGCCGGTGGTGGCGGTGACCGACGGGACGATCCTGGAGGTGAGCCGGGTGGACCGGTTCGACCGGCGGGGGCCGTTGGGGCCGTACAACGGTGGGCTCTCGGTGTCGCTGCTCGGCGACGACGGGGTGCGGTACTACGGCTCGCACCTGGGTGCGATCAGCGCGGGCGTCGACGCCGGGGTGCGGGTCCGCGCCGGGCAGCAGCTCGGCACGGTGGGGCGGACCGGCAACGCGAACAACGTCTGCCACCTCCACTTCGGTCTGTCGCCGAAGTGCACGGGTCGCGACGACTGGTGGATCCGGCGGGGCGTGGTCTGGCCGGCGAAGTACCTGGATTCGTGGCGCAAGCGCGGCAACCGATCGCCGGCCGCCGAGGTGACCGCCTGGGAGCGCGAACACGGCTGCCCGAAGGCCCCGCGGGCCACCACGGGCGCCGGCTGACCGGAGGGTCCGGCGGCCCTGCAACGGGCGCGTCATCGGCTGGAAACATTGACGAAAGTCATGTCAATGGTTAACGTCCGCTGAGAGAGCGCTCTCTCAGATAACAAAGCTCCCGATTCCGACGAACCGCAACCCCGATCCCCCGATCCGGCGCGCGCTGGAGGAACGATGAACCCTCCCGTCCCACTCCGCCGCACCCCCTGGGTGCTAGCCACCACCACCGCCCTGGCCGTCGCCGTCGCCGGCCTCGCCGTCACCGCCGCCACCGCCCCGGCCGAGGCCGCCCCCGTCGGCGCCGGCAGCTACACCACGGACCGGGTCGGCCCGCTCCCCACCGGCTGCGGCGACCTGACCACCAACCCCCGGCAGTTCGCCACCGCCAACGCGCCCGCCGGCCCGGTCCCCACCAACGACTGGTGGTCGTCGCTGCTCTGGAAGCGGACCAACTGCACGTACAGCGAGCCGCTGCACGCCCACCCGGTCTCCTACCAGCCGTTCGGCGACGGCCTCGGCTTCTCGGCCACCTCCACCCCCACCGTCACCGGCACGGCGACCGGGGTGGGCGAGTACAAGTACACCTACGCCGAGGACATCCGGGTCGGCGTGGCCGGGCTCGGCGCCCCGGTGGTCAAGGTCGACGACTGGACGGACTGGACGGTCAGCCCGTACTGGAGCGACGGGGCCCGCACCCTGCGGGCCACCATCGGGCACGGCCTGCCGTTCACGTACTTCCGCACCGGCGGCGGTGCGGCGCTGATCAACCCCACCGGCGGCAGCCCGACGATCTGGTCGAACAGCGGCGCCACCATCGGGTTCACCGTCCGGGGGCACGACTACGTCGCCTACGCCCCCACCGGTGCGAACTGGACCGTCTCCGGCGGACGAATCACCTCCACCCTGGCCGGCAAGGACTACTTCTCCGTCGCCCTGCTGCCCACCACGCCCGGCACCGACGCCACCACCCGCGCCGGCCTCGCCACCACCTACGGCCGGTACGCCCACGCGCACGTCACCGGCACCCGCGTCTCCTACTCCTACGACCAGGCCGGCAGCCGGCTCACCACCACGTACGCGCTGACCACCACCCCGCGCGAGGGCACCACCACCCAGACCGTGGTGAGCCTCTACCCGCACCAGTGGAAGGCGCTGACCGGCGCCACCCCGATCGGCCAGACCTACCCGTCCGCCCGCGGCCGGATGAAGGTGCTCACCGGCGTCGACCAGTTCCGCACCGCCATGACGTACCACGGGGTGCTGCCGGAGCTGCCCGCCGTCGCCACCGGCGCCGGCGCCGACCTGACCCAGCTCAGGGAGCAGCTCGCGGCGGTCCGGGGCAACCCGATGGACCAGCGCGGCAATGACACCTACTGGACCGGCAAGGGCCTCGGCCGGGCCGCCCGGATCGCCGAGATCGCGGACCTGGTCGGCGACACGCAGACCCGTACCGCCGCGCTGAACGCCATCCGGACCACGCTGACCGACTGGTTCACCGCCACCCCCGGCAAGACTGAACGCGTCTTCCACTACGACCGGAACTGGGGAACCCTGATCGGCTACCCCGCCTCGTACGGCTCCGACCAGGAGCTCAACGACCACCACTTCCACTACGGCTACTACATCGCGGCCGCCGCGACGCTGGCCAAGTTCGACCCGGCCTGGGCCACCAACGCCCAGTACGGCGGCATGGTGGACCTGCTCATCCGGGACGCGAACAACTACAGCCGCTCCGACACCCGCTTCCCGTACCTGCGGGACTTCGACATCTACGCCGGGCACGACTGGGCCTCCGGGCACGGCTCGTTCAACGCCGGCAACAACCAGGAGTCGTCCTCGGAGGGGATGAACTTCGCCAACGCCCTCATCCAGTGGGGGCAGGCCACCGGCAACACCGCCGTACGCGACGCCGGCGTCTTCATGCACACCACCCAGGCGGCGGCGATCCAGCAGTACTGGTTCGACGTCGACGACGAGAACTTCCCCGCCAACTTCGGGCACTCGACCGTCGGCATGGTCTGGGGCGACGGCGCCGCGTACGCCACCTGGTTCAGCGCCGAGCCGGAGATGATCCAGGGCATCAACCTGCTGCCGGTCACCGGCGGTCACCTCTACCTGGGCAACCGGCCGGCCTACGTCCGGACCAACTACGCCGAACTCGTCCGCAACAACGGCGGCGAACCCACGGTCTGGCAGGACATCCACTGGCAGTTCCTGGCCCTCGGCGACCCGGACGCGGCGCTGGCGAAGCTGCGCGCCAACCCCGGCTACACCCCCGAGGAGGGGGAGAGCCGGGCCCACACCTTCCACTGGATCCGCAACCTCGCGGCACTGGGCCAGGTGGACACCGGCGTCACCGCCAACCACCCGCTGGCCGCCGTCTTCACCCGCAACGGTGCCCGCACCTACGTCGCCAGCAACATCACCGCCGCGCCGCTCACCGTCACCTGGTCCGACGGCACCCGGCTGACGGTCGCGGCCGGACGGACGGCGACCACCGGGGCGTACACCTGGAGCGGCGGCAGCGCGGGCGGCGGCACGAGCCCGACGCCGACGCCGACGCCGACCGACCCGACGCCGACGCCGCCCCCCACCACCCCGCCGCCGAGCGGCTCACCGACCCGGTACCTGCTGCCCGGCGGTGGTCTGGGAACGGCCGGCGGCCCGGGCACCGCCACCGTGGCCGGCGCCGGTGGCGTCAACCGCGACGGCACGCCGACCAACCCGACGGTCTTCACCGCGACCGGCCTGACCATGGCGTACTCGGGTGGGCAGACCCGGTTCGACCTGTTCCTCGACGCCGGCTCGGCGGTGGGCAACGGGGTGCAGACCCGGGTCTCCTACGACCTGACCGGTGACGGCAGCTTCGACCGGGTCGAGACGTACCGGTACTTCGCCACCGATCCGGTGCCCGGCTACGAGCACTACACGCAGAACGCCGGGCTGCACTCCGCCAGCGGCGCCCTGGGCAACCTGGCCAACGGCACGGTGAAGGTGGAGGTCTGGTCCGCCATCGGCACGAACCCGACCACCCTCGGCATCGGCGACCGCTCGGTCGTGACGCTGCCGTACGCCTGATTCCTGCGCACCACCGCGGGCGCGTAGTTTGCAGGTCATGAGCGCCCGGGACCCCATCGCCGACCTGCGCCGGATCGCGTTCCTGCTGGAGCGGGCCAACGAGGCCACCTACCGGGTCCGGGCGTTCCGGTCGGCGGCGAAGGCCCTCGCCGAGCTGCCGGCGAAGGAGGTCGCCGAGCGGGCCCGCACCGGCAAGCTCACCGAACTGACCGGGGTCGGCGACGTCACGGCCCGCTGCGTCGCCGAGTCGCTGGCCGGCGAGGAACCGGTCTACCTGCGACGGCTGGTCGCCACCGAGGGCACCGACCTGGACGCCGCGGCCACCGCACTGCGGACCGCGCTGCGCGGGGACTGCCACACCCACTCGGACTGGTCCGACGGCGGGTCGCCGATCGAGGAGATGGCGCTCGCGGCGGTCGAACTGGGCCACGAGTACCTGGTGCTGACCGACCACTCGCCCCGGCTCAAGGTGGCCCGCGGCCTCACCGCGGACCGCCTGCGCAAACAGCTCGACCACGTGGCGGCGGTCAACGCGGCGCTGCCCAAGGGGTTCCGCATCCTCACCGGCATCGAGGTGGACATCCTCGCCGACGGCTCGCTCGACCAGACCGACGAGCTGCTGGCCCGGCTGGACGTGGTGGTCGGCTCGGTGCACAGCGGGCTGAACGACGAGCGGGCCAAGATGACCCGGCGGATGCTGGCCGCGATCGAGAACCCGCACCTGGACATCCTGGGCCACTGCACCGGGCGGATGGTGTCGTCCCGCCCGGCCGGGGTGAAGGGTCCGGGGGACCGCGCGCACCGGCCGCGTACCCGGTCGGAGAGCGACTTCGACGCGGACGCGGTCTTCGCCGCGTGCGCCGAACGCGGGGTGGCCGTCGAGATCAACTCCCGGCCGGAGCGGCAGGACCCGCCGAAGCGGCTGATCCGCCGGGCCCTGGAGGCGGGCTGCCGGTTCGCCGTCAACACCGACGCACACGCGCCGGGCCAGCTGGACTGGCAGCGGTTCGGCTGCGAACGGGCGGCGCTCTGCGGCGTGCCCGCCGACCGGGTGGTCAACACCTGGCCGGCGGAGCGCCTGCTGAAGTGGGCCCGGACCCGCCGCTGACCTCCTCAGCGCCGAGCCACCCGCGGTCGTCGCGACGGCGGCGTCAGCGCGCGGCAGGCTCCGCGGCCGGCACGGCCGGGATGCCGGTGACGGCTTCGTCGCGCCGGCGGCGCGGGCCGACCAGGCCCTGCGTCACCGCGACGCCGAGCAGCACGACCAGGGCGCCGACCGGCTGGTGCCAGTTCAGCCGCTCGTCGAGCACCACCGCGCCGATCAGCACCGCGAAGATCGGGATCAGGTAGGTCACCGTGGAGGCGGTGCTCGCGCCGGCCGTCCGGATGTTGCGCAGGTTGATCACGAAGGCCAGCCCGGTACCGAGCGCGCCGAGCGTGACCACGCTGCCCACCACCGGCGCCGACAGCTCGGTCGGCAGCGGCGGCGCGCCGGCCACCAGCGGCGCGACCACCGCGAGCTGCGCCGTCGCCACCAGCAGCTGCGCCGCGGAGAGCGACAGCCCGGAGTACGCGCTGCCGGCGATGAACTTCTTCTGGTACGGGATGGCCACGCCGTAGCAGGCCGCCGCGCCGAGGCACATCAGCTGGCCGGTGAAGTGGGACCCACCGACGCCCTCCCAGACGCCGAGCACCACCAGCACCCCGAGGAAGCCCAGCCCGAGCCCGACCGCCCGGCGCGCGGTCAACCGCTCGGTGCGGAAGACCAGCACCGCCAGCGGCAGCACGATCAGCGGGGTGGTCGCGTTCCAGATGCCGGCGAGCATCGACTCGACGCGCTGCTCGCCGTAGCCGAAGAGGGTGAACGGCAACGCCACCCCGAACGCGGCGACCACGACCAGGTGCGCCCAGACCCGGGGCTCGCGCGGCAGCCGGTCGCGGAGCACAGCGAGCACCACCAGCAGGGTGAGCGCACCGGCGGCCACCCGGTAGAGGGTGAGCTGCAAGGGATGCAGCTCCTCGATGCCGATCTTGATGAACAGGAAGCTCGCACCCCAGATCGCGGCGAGCGCCAGGAAGCCCGGCAGCCAGCTGCGCAGCGGCGCCCGGTCAGGAGTCACATGGGTGGTCACCCCTGACACTCTGCCGCAGGGGTACGACGAAGTCCCGCGAAAATCGGACGCCGTGTCGCCCGCCACAGCAACCGCCACACAGTGGAGGCGTTGACCAGTCGAGGAGGTGCGCCCGATGGCGATGCCGGAGAGGTTCGACCCGCTCTACGACTTCGACGGGGTCTGGACGACGGGCCTGGCCGACCGATACCTCCCGCCGCGCGACCTGCCGGACGCGCGCTTCGAGTGTGTCGACGGAAGGCTGGTCATGACCCCCGCGAAAGCCGGTGCCAACAGCTTCGGCGAGATCAAGTTGGCGCGGCTGCTAGGGCCCGCGGCCGAGGCGGCCAACCTCTACGTCTACGGCCAGGTCAACCTGACGTTCAATCCGCGCAGTTGGATCCAGCCCGACCTCACCGTGCTGCACACCGTGCCGAAGACGGACGACGAGGACCGGTGGGTCCCGGTGCGGTACTGCACGATGGCGGTGGAGTTCGTCTCCCCGGCCAGTCGGCAGCAGGACTTCCTGGACAAGCCGCGCCGGTGCGCGGAGGCCGGGGTGCCGTACTTCATGCGGGTCGAGATCGTCCGCCGGCTGCGGCACGTCTCCGTGGAACTCTTCTCGCTCGACGACTGGAGCGCGTACGCCACGGTGGCGAAGGCGCAGGGCGGGCGCCGCCTCCGGGCCGAGGCACCCTTCCCGATCGATTTCGACCCGGCGGAACTGTTGCCGTAGCCCGGTCCGGAACCCCTACGGCGCCCCGTCGTTGATCAGCCGGGAGGGATGAGGCCTTGATGCTGCTGACACGGGGGCCGGAACCGGCTCTCGACCTCGACGGCGGGTGGACGGTGCGGCGCGCGGAGCGCCACCTGCGGGTCGGCGAGCTGGCCGGCGCCCGGCACGAATGCCTCGACGGGCGGCTGGTGGTGACGCCGTTCCCGCCGGCCACCGAGAGCATCGCCATGGCGAGCCTGGCCAGCGCCTTCGTCCCGGCGGCCGAGGCGGCCGGCCGGCACGTGCTCGGCCGGGTCAACCTGACCTTCTCGCCGAGCTGCTGGATCCAGCCCGACGTCACCGTGCTGCACACCCTCCCGGCCAGCGACGAGGAGGAACGCTGGGTGCCTGCGGAGCTGTGCGTCCTGGCGGTGCGCTTCGTCCGTCCCGGCGGGGACGGGGCCCAGGCGTGGCGCCGCTGCGCCGAGGGCGGCGTCCCGTACGTCATGCGGGTGGAGATCGGCGGCCGGTCGCGGCGGGCGACGGTGGAACTGTTCGGCCTCGACGGCGACGGGCACTACGTCCGCACCGCGCGGGCGGTGGGCGGGCAGCGGCTGCGCGCCCGCGCGCCGTTCCCGATCGATGTCGACCCGGCGCGACTGCTGCCCCGGACATGCCAAACACGCTCGACATCGGGGCCGGTCGGTCACGTAGGGTCGCAGCGTGGGACGAATCGATGACCTCGCGAACCGCTACGTGGCCGACTGGGCCCCGCTGAGCCCGACCGGCGCGACCTACGTCGGCATCGCCGGCTACGACGACCAGCTCGACGACCTCTCCCCCGCCGGCTACGCGGCCCGCGCCGAGCTGACCCGGCGCACCCTCGCCGACCTCGACGTGACCGAGCCGGACTCGGAGACCGAGCGGACGGCCAAGGAGGCGATGCAGGAACGCCTCGGCCTCGACCTGGCCCGGTACGACGCGGGTGAGGTGACCAGCGAGGTCAACGTGATCGCCAGCGGGCTGCACGAGATCCGGATGGTCTTCGACCTGATGCCGACCGACGGGGAGGCCGCCCAGGCGAACATCGCCGCCCGGCTCAACCGGTTCGCCGCGACGCTGGAGGGCTACAAGACCACCCTGCGCGAGGCGGCCGCCGCCGGCCAGGTCAGCTCGAAGGTGCAGCTGGTCGAGGTGGCCAAGCAGTGCGACGTCTGGACCGACCCCGACGGCGACAACTTCTTCCACGGGCTGGTGGAACGGCTCGGCGCGGACGGCACCCTCGGCGCCGAGCTGCGCCGGGGCGCGGCCTCCGCCACCGCCGCGACCGCCGAGTTCGGCCAGTTCCTCCGCACCGAACTGGCCCCGCACGGGCGGGACAAGCAGGCCGCCGGCCGGGAGCGGTACGAGCTGGCCTCCCAGTACTTCCTCGGCGCGAAGGTCGACCTCGACGAGACGTACGCCTGGGGTTTCGCGGAGCTGGCCCGGCTGGAGGCCGAGATGGGCACCCTCGCCGGGCGCATCGTGGGGCCGGGCGCCACGGTGGACGAGGCCGTGGCTGCGCTCGACGCCGACCCGGCCCGGACCATCCAGGGCAAGGAGGCGTTCCGGGACTGGATGCAGACGCTGGCCGACAAGGCCATCAGCGATCTGCACGGCACCCACTTCGACATCCCGGAGCAGGTCCGCCGGATCGAGTGCTGCCTCGCGCCGACCAGCGACGGGGCGATCTACTACACCGGGCCGAGCGAGGACTTCTCCCGGCCGGGCCGGATGTGGTGGGCGGTGCCGCAGGGCATCACCGACTTCTCCACCTGGCGCGAGGTGACCACCGTCTACCACGAGGGCGTGCCGGGGCACCACCTCCAGGTGGCGCAGACGGCCGTCCGGGCCGAGCTGCTCAACCGCTGGCAGCGGCTGCTCTGCTGGGTGTCCGGGCACGGCGAGGGCTGGGCGCTCTACTCGGAGCGGCTGATGGACGACCTGGGCTACCTGGAGGATCCGGGCGACAAGCTCGGCATGCTGGACGGGCAGGCCATGCGGGCGGCCCGCGTGATCGTCGACATCGGCATGCACCTGGAGCTGGAGATCCCGAAGGACAACCCGTTCGGCTTCCACCCGGGCGAGCGCTGGACGCCGGAGCTGGGCTGGGAGTTCATGCGGGCGCACTGCCGGGTGCCGGACGAGAACCTGCGCTTCGAGCTGAACCGCTACCTGGGCTGGCCGGGGCAGGCACCGTCCTACAAGGTCGGTGAGCGGATCTGGCTCCAGGCCCGCGAGGAGGCGAAGGCCCGCAAGGGCGCCGACTTCGACCTCAAGGAGTTCCACCGGCAGGCGCTCGACCTCGGCTCGCTGGGGCTCGACCCGCTGCGCAAGGCGCTGGCCCGGCTCTGAGTGCTCCCGACGGCCGGGGGCGGGCGGGACGGCCCGCCCCCGGTCATCAGGGGTGGTGGAAGCAGGTCAGGGCAGGCTGAGCTTCAGCGCCGGCCGGGCGGTCAACGTGTCGCAGTCGACGAACGCCAGATCGATCACCGGGCCGGTGAAGGTGATCGGGATGGGCGAGGTGATCGGAATGCCGTCCGGGAACGGCAGGTCCGGCGTCAGCGTGATCTTGATGCCGAGGAGCCGGCCGACGAAGCGGGTGGCGTAGAACTCCACGTCGCCCTGGACCGTGAGCCGGTCGGTCACATACTGCTGGTTGCGGCCCGCCGGGCCGTCCGCCACCAGCTTGAAGTCGTCGGTGACCGCCTTGCTCATGCCGAACTTCAAGGCCTTCAACGTGCCGTTCGCGGTCGGCAGGTCGACGATCCCCTCGAACCGCAACCTGGTCATGGTGACCTTGGAGCCGGTCAGCTTGGACGGCCGCTGGGCCACCTTCGGCTGCCCCGGCTCGGCCGCCAACCGGGGCAGCAGCTTGCCGGGCTCGACCGTGCCGGGCCGCTTCGGCCGGCTCGGCGCGCACTCGCCGGTACGGCCCGCCGCCCGCCCGGTCGGGGTCGGCCCGGCGGTCGGCGCGGCCGCCTTCGCGCTCGGCGCGGCCGCTTCCGCGCTCGGTGTCGGGCCGGCGGAGGGGGTCGCGCTCGGCTCGGCCCGCCGACCCCCGGTGAAGAGGTCGCCGATGCCGCGCAGGATGTCGCCGATGATGCCGCCGTCCGAGGTGGCCGTCGGCGACGGGGTGGGGCCGGCCGACGGTGTGCCGGTCGGCGGTGTGGCGGTCGGGGCGCTCGGCCGGAGCGCGGCCGAGCGGGTCGGCGCCGGGGTGGACGGCCGCGGGCAGGCGGTGACGGTGACGGCCGGGGTGGGCACCGTCGGCGCGGCCTGCACCGGCGACGGCCGGGTGGCGACCAGCCCGCCGGCGGAGAGGCCGAGCACCACCAGCGCCACGGCGAAGTAGCGCGGGTCCCGGGGGCCGGCCGGCGGCGCGGCCGGGACGTCGTACCCGGCGGGCGCCGGCTGCTCCGGCCGGTACGACGGCAGCTCGCCCCGCTGATGCGGCACGGTCCGGTCGTCGACCGGCATCAGGTCGTCGGTCAGCGTCGGGTCGTCGGGTCCGGGGGTGTCCTCGTCGCCCGGCGGGTCCACCCCGTCGGCGGGCGCGTCGGTCCGGGCCGACCTGAGCGGCGTCCAGGCGAAGCCGAGGGCACTGCCGACCAGGCCGAGCAGCAGGCCGACGAAGAAGCCGCCGAGGTTGAGACCCATCAGCGAGTAGATCGTGGTGACCGCGGCGACGATCGAGTAGAAGAGTCGCTGCGCCGGGCTGAACCAGAGCAGCAGCCCACAGGTGAGCAGGATGACGGGGATGAGCAGCGAGTAGAGCCCGGTGGCTCCGGACTGGAAGCTCAGGCCGTTGAGCGTCATCCGGGTGGAGGCGAACATCTCCACCCCGGCCAGCGCGGTGAACAGGCCGCCCCAGAACGGCCGGCTCCGCCGCCAGCGGCGGAATCCCCGCCAGGCCCGGCCGGGGCCACCGGCGCGGGCGTGTCGTGGATCGGCGGTTGTCACGTACTCCTCCTGGCTGAGCGGGCCACGGCTCAGCTCAGAAGCATTCCTTGCCCTTGGCGGCGTCCCCCACGTTGACCTTGAGACGGAGGCCGGTGAGGTTGAAGGTGGCCGCCGTGGTGTAGCGGGACACCTGCTCCAGATCGGTGATGGTGACGTGCTGAGCGTCCTGACCGAACGACCCGGCCTGCGCCGACGCGTTCAGGTCGGTGGCGTCGCGGCCGATCCTGATGTTGGTGAAGGTCGCGTTGCCTTCCAGGCTGTCCATCGCGATCAGCATGTCCTTGGCGGTCGCCGGCTTGTCGTCCCCGGCGTTGATGGTGAGGACCACCGGCAGGCCGGGCAGGTCGGCGCGGACCGACTGGCAGAGCTTGTACAGCTCGGCGCGGCTGATCTCGGAGAGGGCGACCGGGTGGACCTTGCCGTTCTTCTCCTTGGCGATGCCGCCGTACTGCTTGAATCCGTCACCCTCCAGGCGCTCGGCGCCGATCTTGAAGGTCTGGCCGGAGACGGTGATGTCGGACGCGATCGCGCCGGACTGCATGCCGAACAGGATGGCGCCGACGGCTGCGGTCGCCGGCACCATCATCGCGGCGAAACGCCGCCACCGGGTACGACCCGGGTTCTCGATCCGATCCTGCACGGGTTCCTCCTGGGTGGGGGGCGGTGCTCTTCGGGGTCGTTCGCGGGTCGGTGGACGGAGGCGCCCGGGGGCCGGACCGGGAGGCCTGTTACCAGCGAGTAACGAACGTGCGCATGATGGTGCACCCAGTGAGGCGTAGGTCACAAGACCCTACTTACGGTGCCGTAGGTTGCCGGGGCGGCAAAGGTTGATCGTTTTCACTCTCGGTGTATCGCATTCGGGCCCCAGCCCGAGGACCAAGCCACCAAAAGGGACGTTCCCGAGCAGCGTCGGCTACCGAGCGCAGTGAAACCATCGACAAGTTACGATTCAGTAACAAGTGCCGAGCGTGACGACACCGACGCCAAGGGGGCGGGTCGAAGGATCGACCCGCCCCCTTGGATGGTGCTACGGCGTCAGTGCTTCTCGGTCTCGTCCGACGCGGTCCGCTGAGTGGGGACCGTCGGCTCGTCGTCCGTGCGCCAGTTCGTCGACGCGGGCGGAATCTCGTCGGTCAGC
Organism: Micromonospora sp. URMC 105; assembly: GCF_051386295.1. NCBI lineage: Bacteria > Bacillati > Actinomycetota > Actinomycetes > Micromonosporales > Micromonosporaceae > Micromonospora > Micromonospora sp. URMC 105. The sequence continues at coordinate 38,946 of NZ_JBPQTL010000030.1, forward strand.
GGTCCACCCTCCCGGTCCACGACCGGCTCGTCGTGCCGGGTCGGCGCGTCGACCGGAGCGGGCACCGGCGGGACGTCCGCCCGGTGCCGCGCCTCGCCGGCCGCGGCGACCGCACCCTGCCGGGCCACCAGCAGGCCGCCGATGATCAGCACCAGGCCGAGTGCGGCCAGCCCGATCGGGACGTAGACGCTGAGCAGCTGGAGGCTGTTCCGGCTCTCCTTGGCCCGCTCGACCGAGGCGGTGATGGTCGCGTCGTTGTAGGTGAAGTCGGCGTCCAGCAGCGTGGTCGGCGCGCCCACGTTCGGGGTGAGGACCTTCTTCTGCACCTCGCGCACCTTGATGTACGACCCGGTCACCGGGTCCACCCAGACGGTGCGCTGGTTGCTGTAGACGAGCGAGGCGTCGGTCGCGCCCGGCGCGAACGTGGCCAGCAGCGCGGTGACCCGGCTCGGGTCGAGCGTCAGCCGCTCGTCGGCGATGACCTGCTCGAACCGGTAGGTCTCGATGCCCTTGATGTTCTCCGTGCCGGAGAACTTCGCGTCGCGGACCTGGCGCAGGTCACGGTCGAAGATCTTGTAGTCCCGCTTCTCGGTGTTGAACGGGAACTTGTAGATCTGGCCGGCGAACTGGATCCCGGTGTCGCGCTGGCCGGTGTCGTCGAGCCACTGGCCCTGCCACTTGACCGCCTCGCCGGAGACCCGGTCCATGGCCAGCTTGGCGCCGTACGCGCTCACCAGCTCCTTGTTGTCGACCCGGTCCACGGTCTGACCGACCTGCCACACCACGGCCTTGCCGTCGAGGTCGCCGCCGAGTTTCGCGGTCTCGTCCTTCAGCTGGTTGACCCGGACGGTGGACCTGAGGTCACCGTCGTAGACCTTGATCACCCCGTTACTGATCTGGAGGAACTTCGCGTCGTTGGCCTCCGCCACCGACGTCGCAGGCTTCAGGTCGTACGGGAGCTTGGTCAGCGCGGGGGTCACGACGAACACCAGCCCGGCGGCCAGCGCCAGGAGCAGTACGCCGACCCCGAACAGCACGGCACCGATGGCGCGGTGCTTCATGTTTCCTCCCTGGAGGAGCTCAATTTCGTCGTTGTCGATCAGTGGGATGGCCGCGAGGTTACTACCTGGTCACATCCGGACGCGACCCCCGGTCAGCCCTACTTTTTCCGCCTGCCCGGCAACGTCGGGCCGCTCACCGGCACGACGCAGCACGAGCAGGAAGTTCCACGAACCGATTTCCCGCGCCCCGGGAATCCGCACGATCCACCGCCCCCACCAGGGGTGATAGCGGGGCAGCGCGTCCAGCACCTCGACCTCGGGGTTGCCCCGGGCCCAGCGCAGCGCGTCGGCGATGGAGACCGGGAAGAGCGTCTCGCGGAACCGGTTCTTCGGCGGGCGGCCGTTGCGCCGCTCGTACCGCCGCCGGGCCCGCTGCCCGCCCAGGTAGTGCCAGGGGGCGGTCTCGTGCCCGCCCCACGGCGAGAGCCACGGGGTGAACGAGACGAACAGGACGCCGCCGGGCTTCGTCACCCGCGCCATCTCGTCCAGCATGCGGTGCGGCTCGGAGACGTGTTCGAGCACGTTCGACGAGAAACAGACGTCGACGCTGCCAGAGCGCACCGGCAGCGCGGTGCCGCTGCCGCGCAGCATCCCGGCCGAGGACTCCGCCGCGGAGAAGTCCCCCACGTCCGGGTCCAGGCCCACGTAGCGGGCACCGGCGGCGCGGAACGCCTGCGCGAAGTAGCCGGGGCCGCCGCCCACGTCGAGCACCGTCCGCCCGGCCAGCCCGGCGTAGCCGGAGACCTGGCGTACCGAGTCGTCGGCGAGCAGGCCGTAGAAGTGGTCCGGGTCGGTCTGCTCGACCAGGAAGGCCCGGAACAGGGCCACCGACCGGCTCAGCGTGGCGAACCGGCGGCGGGCCGCCGGTCCCTGTCCAACGGTCATCGCACTACCGTCCCGTCCTCGTCCTCGCCGGCGGTCGGCCGGTCAGCGTCCTCGTCCTCCGCGGAGTCCGGCACATCGTCCCCGTCGTCCGCGGGGTCCGGCGCACGGGGCCCGTCGTCCGTCGCGGGCCCGTCGTCCGTCGCGGAACCGGCGTCCGTCGCGGAACCGGCGTCCGTCGCGGAACCGGCGGGCGGCTCGTCCCGCGCGGCGTCGGCCCCGCCGCCGGGCGTGGACGGCGCACCGGCGACCGGGTCGGGCTCGCCTGCCGGACCGCCGCCGGTCGCCGGGACCGCGCCGGGGACCGGGACCACCGCGGCGACCACCGCGCCGATCGCCACCAGCATCGCCGCCTGCACCCACGTCCCGTACGCCCACTCCTGGCCGTACCCGCGCAGCCGGCCTGCGACCGCGACCACCGTGGCCACGGTCAGGCCGCCGAAGACCACCACCGGCAGGGCCCGGAGGGCGAGCTGGCGCAACAGCATCGCCGCCAGCACGATCGCCACCGGCAGCACTCCGCCGAGCGCGGCGAGCAGCACCACCAGCAGCGTCCCGACGAACCAGGGGGCACTCTCGGCGGGCAGCGCCCCGGGGCCCTCCGGTCGCCGCCGCACCGGCCAGGCGGCGAGCACCAGCACGGCCAGCGCGGTCAGCGCGCCCACGGCCAGGCCGCCCCGGTAGGCGCGGTCGGGGGTGAACTCCAGCCGCACCTCGCCGCCGGCCCCCGCCGGCAGCACCCAGGCCTGCTGCCACCCGTCGACCCGGGTGGCCGGCAACGTCCGCCCGTCCAGGGTGGCCGTCCACCCGGCGTTCGCGTTCTCGGGTACGACCAGCAGCGCGCTCTCCCCGGCGGCGACCCGTACCCGGCGCTCGGTCGGGGCCCAGTCGAGCACCGACACGTCCCGGTGCCGGGGTGCGGCGGCGGCCGGGCCGGCAGGCCGCAGCGTCGCGTCCTGCACCACGAAGCCGCGCGACGGTGAGCTGGCCAGCCGGTGCCCGCCGGCCGGCAGGTCCACCACCGCGCCGGTCTCCCCGCAGAGGGTGACCGGCATCGGCCGCCCGGCGACGACGTCGCCGAGGGTGCCGGCGACCGCCGTGTCGTAGCGGAAACCGTCGAGTTCCACCGCCGGCCCGGCGCCGCACGGCACGGATACCCGGGAACCGGCGCTCAGCGGCCGGATCGGCAGGCCGGGGATCTCCACCTCGGCGATGCCGACGGTGGCGGTCCAGCCGTTGCCACGCCGGTCGGCCACCCGGTCGGCGGCCTCCCGTACGACGACTTCCACCCGGTCGGTACGCGCGGCGGCGAACCGGACCAGCCCGTCCGGGCCGACCGGCACGAGCTGGGTACGGCCACCGGCGCGCACCTCGACCCGGGTCGGCGGGGAACCGATCGGCAGGTCGGCGGGGCGCAGCCGGAGCCGGTCGATCCGGCGCTGCCCCTTCCAGCCCAGCGTCAGGGTGGGCCGCAGGTCGCCGATGCCGGCCAGCCAGGCCGTGCCCGGGTCCCCGTCGACCGCCGCGTACGGGGCCACGGACGGGTCACCGGCCAGGTGCGACGACGCGCCGGCGGTCACCGGGGCACCGGCCGGCGTGACCGCGCCACCGGGGCGGGCGACCGCGGTGACGGTCAGCCGGTACGTGCCGGCGGTGGTGCTGCGGAACAGCCGGTCGACCCCGAGCGGCTCCTCGCCGACCCGGGCCAGGAAACGGTCGCAGCGCACCACGGTGCCGGCCGGCCGGACCCCCGCCGTGGTCCGCGTGACCGGCACGACCCCGGAGTTCGCCGGCACGGCGTCGGAGCCGGCCGGCACCGCGCGGGGGTCGCCCTCGGGCGCGTCGGCCGGGTAGCACGCCGGCCGGTCGCCCGCGCCCCGGCTGAACGACCAGGCGACCGGGCCGGTGCCGGTGGCCGGCAGGTCGGTCGGCACCCGCAGCGCCCGGCGGGGCGTGACGTCGGGGACGGTGAGTTCCCGGATACCCACCCCGCCGTCGAGCCGGTTGCCGGCCACCGCCAGCACGGTGATCCGGATCGTGCTGGTCGCCCCGGGCAGGGTGTAGTACGTCTGCGCGCCCAGCCCGGCGGTGACGTCGTGGTCGACCGAGCCGCGGTCGGTGCTGATCCGGAACCGGGTCACCGGCCAGCCGACCCCGAGGTCGTCGACGAACGCCAGGGAGACCTGCTGGACCTCGCGCGGGGTGTCCAGGTCCAGTTGGAGCCACTGCCCCACCGGCCCGGCCAGGGCCGCCGAGTGCCAGGCGGTGCCGGCGTCCCCGTCGACGGCGGCGAACGGCAGGTGCGACGGATCTGCCGGGGCCAGGTTGTCCACGAAGCTGGCCGCCGTGGCGGCGCTGACCTCGCGCAACCCCTGGTAGGTCGCGACGGTCTGGTGCCGGCGGCCGCCGAAGGGCAGCAGGTCGAGGGCCACCCGGCCCTGCCGGCCCGACTCCGCCGCGGTCATCGTCTGGCTGAGGTTGTCCCGTACCCGGCCGATGTCGCGTTCCCGGCGGCGCAGGCCGTCGGTGACGATCCACCGGTCGCCGGTGGCGCCGACGTCGGCGTCGGCGCGGTCGCCGGCCAGCACCACCGGGCGGTCCCGCTCCACCAGGCCCTGCTCGAGCAGGGGCAGCAGCGACTCGGGGCCGCCGCTGACCGTGGGCACGTCGGCGGTGAGCACCGCCGAAGCGGCCGGCACCGGGCGCTCCACCTCGTACACCTCGACGGCCGGCAGCGCGCCGGCGTCGTCGTCGACCGGGCTGCCGGCGGCCCGGCGGACCGCGTCGGTGCTGCCGAAGGTGGCCACCCGGGTGATCCCCGGCGACCCGGCCAGTGCCCGGCGCAGCACCGCCACCGGCGGGGCGTCGACCTGCGTACGGTCGATGTCGTTGCGCAGCAGCAGGTGGCGGAAGCCGGAGCGGGCCAGGAAGTCCGCCAGCCCGGCCGAGCCGCGGCCACCGGCCAGCACCGTCTCGACGGTGTCCATCATCCGGATGTTGCCGATCGAGCCGAGCGGGATCTGGTGGCGCACCGCCCAGGGCGCCCCGGCCAGGGACTGCAACGGCTCGTCGACGGTGCGTCCCCAGTCGTACTGGCCGAAGCCGGAACCCGGCACCACCAGCGTGCGGGCCAGCGCATCCCGGTCGGCGAGCCAGGTGGCCGCCGCCCGCCAGTGCGGCGGCAGGTCCGACCAGCCGGGGCCGGGGCGCAGCAGCCCCGTCCAGGCCGGCGCGGCCGCCCCCAGGACCAGGGCGAAGACCGGCACGAACACCACCGGGCGCAACCGCAGCCCGGGCCGTCGGCGGCGGGCGGCGGTGTGCAGCCGGGTGACCCAGGCGTCGACGCCGTGCGCGAAGCCGAGCATCAGCGGCAGCCGCAGCACCGGCTCCAGCTTGTGCACGTTGCGGAACGGTGCCAGCGGGCCGTCCAGCAGGTCGCGGACCTGCTCGGAGAGGGGGCTGTCCAGGCTGCCGACGTAGCCCATGGTGAGCAGGGTCAGCCCGGCCAGGAAGCCGAGCACCAGGAATCGCCGCTCCGGCAGCAGGTTGCCGGCCAGCCCGGCCAGGCCGACCAGCGCGACCACGGCGGTGAGCGCCATCAGCGCCGGGTGGTCGATCAGCAGCCAGCCCGCCGGCCACCACGGGTCGCCCTGGACGATGTACGCCACCCACTGGTTGGTGCCGCGTACCGCCTGGAACAGCGAGGCGACCGCGGTGGTCGTGGTGGACGACTCGATGTAGTCCAGGAACGGCAGGCTGTACTCGCCGAGCAGCAGCAGCGGCACGATCCACCAGAGGCAGACCCCGACGACGCCGAGGCACCACCAGCCGACCAGCCGCAGGTGGGCGGCGTCCCAGCGGCGGGAGAGCAGCCACACCCCGGGCAGCACCAGGGCCAGCAGCACGACCGCCGCGTTGATGCCGCCCATGCCGAGCACGGCCAGCGCGGAGAGCGCCGCGGCCCGGCGCGGCGAGCCGATCCGCTTCACCTGCACCAGCGGCAGCAGCACCCAGGGCAGCATGGCCGCGGAGAGGACCTCGGAGGAGAGCGCGCCGATCTCGGTGAGCATCCGGGGCGCCAGCGCGTAGCCGAGCGCGGCGGCGTACCGGGTCGGTTCGGTGCCGATGCCGAACGCGCGGGCCAGCCGCAGCAGGCCGTAGAAGGCGGCGCAGAACAGCACCGCGCACCAGAGCCGCTGGGTGACCCACGGGGGTACGCCGAGCAGTTGCCCCGCGCCGAAGAACGGCCCCATCGGGAAGAGGTAGCCGTACGCCTGGTTCTGCAACTCGCCGGAGGTGGCCTCCGGGTTCCACAGGTGCAGCGCCCGGGCCATGAAGTGCAGGGGGTTCGCCGCCAGGTCGAGCTTGGTGTCGAAGGTGACCTGGCCGGGCCGCTGCGCGAACGCCAGCACGGTGAGCAGCACCAGGCAGGACGCGGTGGCGGGGGCCTCGCGGACCGGCCGGACGACCCGGTCCAGCACCCGCCGCGCCGAGGTGGCGGTCACCGCCGGCACTCCGGGGGCAGGCAGCTCAGGTTGGCCAGGGCGGAGAAGAAGACCTGCCGCATGCCCTTCGGATGGGCGGTGCGGTGGACCTGCCCGCCGGTGACCTTGGCGATCGCGTTCAGCTCCTCCGGGTCCACGTCCGGGCCGAGGCCGACGAAGACGATCGGCAGCGGCTTGCGCGGGTCCTGCATGGCGGCGAGCTCGGCGAGGAACTTCTTCCGGTCGATGCCCTCGGCGTCCTCGTTGCGCCCGTCGGTCATCACCAGCACCAGGTTGATCCGCCCCGGGGTCCAGTGCCGCCGCGCCTCCCGGTACGCCGCCAGGGTCGAGTCGTACAGGCCGGTGCCGCCCTTGGGCTTGACCTTCACCTCGCCGAGCCGCTGCGCCAGCGCGGCCCGCTGCGCGCGCAGCGGCCGGACCGGCAGGATCTCCCGGTAGTCCCGGTCGCCGTCGACCCGGGTGGAGAAGACCCAGATCCCCAGCTCGCTGTTGTCCAGCAGCAGCCCGGCACCCTCCCGGGCGGCGGCCACGGTGGCGTCGAGCCGGGTGCCGCCGCCGGGCACCCGGGCGGCCATCGAGCCGGAGACGTCCAGCACGGTGAGGATCCGGGCGCTGCGCTGCACCCCGCTCCACCCGGTCAGCATCTCGGTCACCGTCTCCTCGGCCGGCAGCGCCACCGGTTCGCGTACCGCCGGGTCGAGGCGGCGGTCGCGCGGCATGGCGGGCGGGTAGCCGGCGGCGGTGCGGAAGCCGTACCCGGTCAGCACCTCCCGGGAGGTGTTGGTCAGCAGGTCGCTGAGGAAGCCGGCGGCGGCGTCCCGCACGGCGTCGCGGGCGGCGGGCAGCACGGCGTACGGCAGGTCGAGCGCGGGGACCGCCACCTCCGGGTACGCGGCGACCAGCTTGTCGGCGCCGGCCAGCGCGTTGTGCCCGAGCACCGCCTGTTCGGTGGTGGCGACGGCTTCGGAGCGGCCGGGCAGCTTGGCGCCCGGGGAGAGCGCCGCCCCGGTGCCGGTGGGGCTGAACGTGTGGCCGGCGAGCCGGCGCAGCGTCGCCGCCACCACCCCGCGCGGGTCGCGTTCCCCGGCGGCGAGCGCCCGGACGCCGAGCAGCGCGCCCACCCCGGCGGCGTCGGCGGCCGGGTCGGGCAGCCCGACCGGGCGGGCGCCGGCCCGGGGACCGATGAGCGGCGCCCAGGTCAGTGGCTTGGCGGGCCAGCCGGACCGGCGGGCCACCGGCTCTGTCACCGCGAGCACCACCGGGGTGCTCGCCACCGACGTGCCCTGCCCGGGCACCTCGAAGGCGCCGGCGGCGCGGGCCCGCCGCAGCCAGAACGTCGACTCGGGCAGCCAGGCGTCGGCCACCTCGGCGCCACTGGCCAGTTCGGCGGCGACGGCGTCGGACTCGCGGGACTCCACGGCGATCGACACGCACGGCTGCCGGCCCACCGAGGCGCGGGCGATCCGGTCCACCGCCGGGGCGACCACCGGGGCGGCGGCCACCCGCAGCCGCACCCGCTCGGCGCACTCCGGCGTCACCTGCTCGTCACGCAACCAGGCGTACCCGGCCCAGCCGACGAGCAGCAGCACCAGGGCGGCGCTGAGCAGCACCACCGGGGAACGGCGGGCGAGCAACCGCGCCGGCACGTCGCGCACCACGGCTGCCTCCCCTCCTGGCCGTCGCCCGTCCGTCGGCACGCTGCCGCAGGTCACGGGTGTCGCGGACGGCCCTCGCCGGTGTGTTCACCGACCCCGCATCGTTCCGCGATGACACACCCTGCCAAGGTTTCGGGTCCCCGGCAAACCCCCGGTCGACGAGCTGTTATCCGATCGTCGCTGCCGGTCCGACCCATTGCGCCCGCGGGCCGGGCCGCCCTAGGGTGGCGCGATCGTGCCGCTTACTGACCGGTAGGAGCAGCGTGGACCACTCCAGCAGCACCACCGCTCGCCACGTGCTGTTCCTCAACTGGCGCGACACCAGCAACCCCGAGGGCGGGGGGTCGGAGGTCTACATCGAGCGGATCGCCGCCGAACTGGTCGCCGCCGGACACCGGGTCACCATGCTCTGCGCCGCCCACGCGAACGGCGGCCCGGAAGAGACCAACCCCGACGGCGTACGCCTGCTGCGCCGCGGCTCCCGGCACACGGTGTACGCCCGCGCGGCCCTGACCTACCTGGCCGGCCGGTTCGGGCTGGGCCCGCTGGGCCGGCGCGGCCTCGGCCTGCCGGACCTGGTGGTGGACGTCTGCAACGGCGTGCCGTTCTTCGCCCCGCTCTACGCCGGTCGCCCGGTGCTCGCGCTGGTGCACCACGTGCACCGGGAGCAGTGGCCGGTGGTCTTCGGCCCGTGGATGTGCCGGCTGGGCTGGTGGATCGAGTCGTGGCTGGCGGTCCGGCTCTACCGCCGCTGCCGCTACGTGACGGTCTCCGAGGCCAGCCGCGCCGAGCTGGCCGAGCTGGGGGTGGACGCGGAGCGGATCGACGTGGTGCCCAACGGCACCCCGCCGGTGACCGGACCGCCGCTGCCCCGCACCACCCACCCGTCGCTGCTGGTGCTGGGTCGACTGGTGCCGCACAAGCGGGTCGAGATCGCCATGCGCACGGTCGCCGAGCTGGCCGGGGAGCTGCCGGAGCTGGAGCTGGTGGTGGCCGGTCAGGGCTGGTGGGAGCAGCCGCTGCGGGAGGTGGCCGACTCCCTCGGCATCGCCGACCGGGTCCGCTTCACCGGCTTCATCAGCGAGGAGGAGAAGCACGAGGTGCTCTCCTCCTGCTGGCTGGCGCTGACCCCGTCGCTCAAGGAGGGCTGGGGGCTGACCATCGTCGAGGCCGCCGCCCGCAGCACGCCGACGATCGCGTTCCGCTACGCCGGTGGCGTCGCCGAGGCGATGGTCGACACCGAGACCGGCCTGCTGGTCGACGACGAGCGCGAGTTCACCGACCGGGTCCGCGAGCTGCTCGCCGACGACGTGCGGCGCAAGGCGATGGGCGAGGCGGCACTGGTCCACGCGGGGCGCTTCACCTGGGCCGCGACCGGGGCGCGCTTCGCGCAGCTGGTCGCCCGGCTCACCGCCGCCCGCTGACGGCCGGCGCGCACCGGCCCCGGACACGCGACCGGGGCGCCCGCAACAGCGGACGCCCCGGTCGACGGTGGTTCAGCGCGTGCCGTACAGGGTGCTCTCGGAGCTCTGCTCGCTCACCTTGGTGTTGGCGGCCTCCTTGGCGGACGGGCTGAGCGCATTCGCCAGACCGACGCTGCCGAGCAGGCCGAGCACGACCCCGAGCACCCCGACGGCGACGAACGCGGGCAGGTTCCTCATCCACCTTCTCCTTCCGCGGGACTCGCGTGCCGGGACGCTACCATGCGCCGCAGCACCTGCGCAGTGCCCGAAAACCCGATGGCCAACACCACCGTTCCGGCCAGCAGGTGGGCGAGACCGACCGGACCGGGGCCGGCCCGACCGGCCGGGGCCGTCCAGGCCGGGTTCTCGTAGAGGGCCAACTCCGGCCCGGCGTGGGCCAGTCGCAGCCCGGCCAGCGACGTCCCGGGCACCGCCGGACCGGAGGCCCGCTGCACCAGGACCCAGCGCGCCTTCATCGCGGCCAGCGGACGGCCGGCGGCGAGCAGGTCGCGCACCTGGGCCGCCCGCGGATCCTCCTTGCCGACCGCGACGTCACCCACCCACAGGGTGTCGTCGATCAGCACCGGCGACGACAGGTACCGCGGAGCCGGGTCGATCACCACCCGGTCGCCGTTCCAGGCGTACCGCTGGTACTCCTGGAACGGCAGGGAGATCACCTCGCCCGGCCGGTCGGCCACCTGCCGGGCGACCACGGCCCAGTCGGCCGGGTAGTGCACCGGCGTCAACCGGCCGAGCGCCCCGAAGGCCAGGTCGGGCAGGAGCGCCACCGGCAGCATGGCCGCGCCGACCAGCAGCACCGTGCCGGTGGTCCGGTCGAACCGGGTGGCCAGCCGGTCCGCGAGCCGTTCCACGCCGAGCGCCACGGCCACCGCGAGGGCCAGCGCGTACGGGACGAGCAGCTTCTGCCCGTCGCGGACCAGCCCGCCCCCGGGCGCGGTGTCGACCAGCCAGCCGAGCAGCGCGGCCCCACCAGGCAGCACGCCGAGCGCCGCCACCAGCCACGATCCGGCGGCCAGCACCAGCAGCCGCACGGGCGCCCCGGCCGGCCAGCGCCGGCGCAGCAGCGCCAGGCCATACCCGGCCAGGAGCAGCAGCCCGACGGTGGCCGGCGGCACGAACCCGGCCTGGCGGGACACCGGGACGGTCAGCGCGTTCCAGATCCCGCCGGTGCCGGCGAGCGCGACCAGCGACCCACCCCAGTTCTCGGCACGCGCGGCGAAGGCCGGCACCCCGGCCGGGTCGGAGCGGCCCCCGGTGGCGCTGCCCAGCCCGGCCACCAGCCACGGCGCGTTGAGCAGCACCGTCACCGCGAGCCCGATGCCGGCCCGGCGGGCGGCGCCGGGGTAGCGGCCGGGCAGCAGCACCGCCACCGCCACCAGGGCGATCAGCCCGCCGGTCGGGGTGATCGCGGAGACCGCGGCCGCCAGCAGCAGCCCGGGCAGCGCCCCGGGCCGGCCCGCGCGCACCCCGAGCGCCGCCGCCACCAGCCAGGGCAGCATCGCGTACGCCAGCAGCAGCCCCCACTGCCCGATCAGCAGCCGCTCCGCCAGGTACGGCGTCCAGGCGTACCCGAGCGCGGCGACCACCCGTACGGCGGTGCGGTTGGTGGGCACCAGCCGGGCAGCGCCGAGCGCGGCGAACCAGAGGATCGCCACCAGCACCAGCCGTTGCAGCAGCCAGCCGGGGACCAGCAGGTTGGCGAGGGCGACCACGGCGTCCTGCGGCACGGCGCGGGGCAGCGCCGAGGCCGGGGCGATCACGTCCCAGCTCAACGCCTGCCGGGGCACGAAGACCATGTCGTAGCGGAGCACGTACCCGGGCAGCGCCAGCGGCGCGAGCACCACCGCCGCCACGACGGCGGCCACGCCGTACGGCACCAGCCGTCCACGCATCCGTCGACCCCCACCTGCCTGCCGGGCGCGGCCCGACCGCGCCGTGGTGGCTCGCCACTGTACGCGGCCACCGCCGCGCTCCGGCGACGACCGGGAACCACCCGATGACCTGATGGGACGCCAGGTGCCCGGTGTGGCAGTCTTCCCGCCATGGCATCGACCGGCTCGACCACCTCCCCCGAAGGGACCGGCCTCATCGGCGGCTGGGCGCGCGTGCACCCGGTCCGGGCGGTGGCCGTCGCCATGATCCTGGTGAGCCTGGCCTGGCGGGCGCAGCTCGCCTCGCGCGGCTACCTGGCGGTCGACGACTACATGCTGATCGCCCGGGCCGCCGAGGCCGAGCTGACCCCGGGCTTCCTGCTCACGCTCTACAACAACCACTTCATGCCGGCCGCGCTGCTGATCACCTGGCTGGTGACCCGGGCGGCCGGCCTCGCCTACTGGCCGTACGTCCTGATCCTCACCGCCGCCCAGGCGATCCTCGCGGTGAGCTTCGCCCGGCTGCTGCGCACCCTGGTACGCCCCGGCTGGGCGCTGCTGGTGCCGCTGGCGGTGTTCCTGTTCAGCCCGCTGACCCTGGAGGCCACCTCCTGGTGGGCGGTCGGGGTGAACATGCTGCCGATGCAGATCGCCATGGTGCTCGCGGTCGGCGCCCAGGTCCGGTACGTGCGCACCGGCCGGCGGCGGCACCTGGTGACCCTCGCCCTGGCCGTGCTCTTCGGGCTGCTCTTCTTCGAGAAGGCCCTGCTGGTGGTGCCGCTGGTCTTCCTGCTGACCGCGTTCCTGTTCGTCGGCGGCCCGCCGGTGCGGGCGGTGCTGACCACCGTCCGCCGGTACTGGCCGTCGTGGCTGCTGCTGACCGGCCTCTCGCTGGGCTTCCTGGCCCTCTACGGCTCCCGGGCGGAGTCGTCGCTGCGTCGGCCGGACTCGCTCGGCGAGGTGTTCTCCTTCCTCTGGCAACTCCTCGGCTCCACGGTCGTACCGGGTCTGCTGGGCGGGCCGTGGCGCTGGCTGCCGGCCGGTGACGGCGCCCCGGTGACCGCCCCGCCGGAGCTGGGCCGATGGATCGCCTGGGCGGCCTTCCTGGTGCTGGTGGTGCTGACCGTCCGGCTGCGCCGGGTCGCCGGGCGGGCCTGGCTGCTGCTGGCGTCGTACCTGACCCTGGTGACCGCTCTGCTGGCCGCCACCCGACTCGGCTCGATCTACAGCGACGTCGCCGGTGCCGTCCCCCGGTACGTCAGCGACGTGGTGGTGGTGGCCGCGCTCTGCATCGGCGTCGCCCTGCTCGGCCTGCGGCCGGCGCCGGACCGTTTCGCCCCCGCCGACCCGGCACCGGCGGACCGCGACGACGCCGACCCGGCCGACACCGACTCCGACGTCGACGCCGCGCGGGTGGACAACGCCACGACCGGCGACCAGCCCACCGGCACCGCGACCGCAGACGCGGGCGACGACGAGGAGCCGGACCGGCCCACCGCCGCGCCCGAGCCGGTCACGGCCGACGTGCAGCGCCCGGCCGACGCCGAGCCGGCCCCCCGGGTCACCGTGCCGGCCGCCGCCTACCGGGGCCACGGCGTGCTGCACGCCGAGTACGACGACGACGATCTGCCGGCCCCGGTCCGCCCGCCGGCGGCGCGACCGTTCGACGCGCCACCGCAGAGAGCCGGCGCGGCCACCCGCCCGACCCCACCGGCCGCCATCCCGCCGGTGTCGCCCGCCACGGCCACCGGCCCGGCGGGGCGCACCGTCGCCGCGAGCGGGCCGGCGAGCCCGGCGGATCCGCACCTCGACCGGCCGGAGCAGCCGGCCCTGCCGGCGGCGTTCACCGGCGGACGCGACCCGGAGGACCCGCCGCCCCCGGCCGTGCTGGTACGCCACCGGGAGGCGGTCTCCGCCGGCCTGGCCCTCGCCCTGGTCGCCGCCGGTCTCGGCACCGCCTGGACGACCGCCCGGTTCGGCGACGAGTGGGCGGTGAAGGCCGGGCGCACCTACCTGGACACCGTCCGGGCCGAACTGGCCGCCGCCCCGCCCGGCACGGTCTTCTTCGACCAGCCGGTCCCCGGTGACGTGGTGCCGGCGCTCTCCGCGCCGTACAACCGGCAGTCGACGTTCTTCCGGGCGCTGCCGGAGCGGCCGGTCTTCGTCACCGAGGCGGAGGCGCCGTCACTGTTCGACCGCACCGGCCGGATCACCCCGGTACGCATCGACGGCCCAACCGTGCAGCCGGGACCGGAGCAGGCGTGCGGCTGGAAGATCACCGACGGCGAGACGGCGCGGATGCCGCTGACCGGACCCCGCGACGACTGGTTCTGGGTGGTCCGGATCGGCTACCTCAGCTCCGGCGACAGCACCGCCACGTTCCGGCTCGGTGGCAAGGAGAAGCGGTTCCCGGTGAAGACCGGCCTGCACCAGATCTACTTCGAGTTCACCGGCGGCGGGGACACCGCCGAGCTGACCGTCGCCGACCCCGACGTGACCCTCTGCACCAACGAGGTCGCCGTCGGCACCCCCACGCCCCAGCAGTGACGGCCCCGGCCGGGGTTCACTCCGGCCGGAACAGCACCGAGTTGACGTAGCGGGGGCGGGGCCAGAGCACCCGGCGGGCGAAGCTCTGGCCCACCCGGGCGATCGCCTCCCGCTGGTGCCGCCCGAGGTCGAAGTCGGCCAGCGGCACCCAGGTACGCCCCGGCAGGACGTACCCCCGGTAGCCCCAGCCGGTGAGCAGCTCCAGCAGCGGCTCCACCGGCTGGATCCGCTCCTCCACCTCGATCAGCAGCGCCGGCCGGTCGCGCCGGACGGTCTCCGCCCCGCCGCGCAGCGCGGGAAGCTCGTGCCCCTCGATGTCGAGCTTGACGAAGCGCACGTCGGTCAGGCCCAGCGAGTCCAGGGTGATCCGCGGGACCTCCACCGGGTCGCCCAGCCCGGGGTCCTCCAGCGAGGAGGTGCCGACGATCGGGCCGCCGGCGGGAACGTGCAGCGACGCGGTGCCCGCGTGGTCGGAGACGGCCGCCTCGACCACCTCGGCGGCGGGGAACGCGGTGCGCAGTTGCCGGGCCAGCTGCGGCGTGGGCTCCACCGCCACCACCCGGTCGGCGCGGCGCAGCAGGCGGGCGGTCCACGGGCCGTACCAGGCGCCCACGTCCACGGCGGTGCCGCCGCGCGGCACGAAGTCGGCCAGCCGGGCCAGCTCGGGCTCCACCCGGGGGTAGACCAGCCGGATCCCGTCCGCGACCCACCGTTCGGGGAGCTTCGCGGCCAGCCCGGAGGTAGCTGCCGCGGCCACGTTCGTCGACGCCATGGGGCAGCACACTAGACGCTTCCCGGCCGCGACGGCAGGGGTCACGGGTGCGGGGCTGACGGCCGGTCGGCCGACCGGTACCGTCTCCCCGGTCGGGCCGGGGCGGCCACGGCCGTCGCCGGCCGCGAGGCGCATCCGGTCGTCGGAGCAGCGCGGGCCACTCGGGGCGGCATGACACAGACCATCGGCAGGGACGCCGGCGCGGCGCGGCTCGGGGCCGCCGGCGCCGCCGTCACCGTGGCCACCACCCTGAGCAACGCCCTGGCCTACCTGGTGCCGGTCCTCGGTGCCCGCCGGCTCGACCCGGCCGACCTGGGCGCGCTGGCCACCGTGCTGGCGCTCGGCGCGATCGCCGCCGTGCCCGGGTTCGGCCTGCAGATCGCCGTCGCGGTGCACCGCGCCCGGCGCGGTCCCACCCCCACCGGCCGGCTGGCGCTGCTCACCGCCGGGGTCACCGCCGGCGTCACGGTCGCGGCGGCGCCCCTGCTCACCGTGCTGCTGCGGCTGCCGGTGGCGCTGACCCTGCTGCTCGCGGCGACCACCTTCGCCACCGTGCTGGCCGGCCGCTGGCTCGGCGAGCTCCAGGGCGACCAGCGCTTCCTGCGCCTCTCCGTAGGGATGACGGTGCTCGCCCTCGGCCGCTACGGCGGGCTGATCGCCGGCCTGGCGCTCGGCGGGGGTGCGGTCACCGCACTCCTGCTGGCCACCGTCACCGGGCTGCTCGCCCTGCCGCTGCTGGCCCGCCTCGCCCGCTCCGACCGCCCGGGCCCGCCCGCGACACCGGGGGGCGACCTCCGCCCCACCCACGTGACGACCGCCTGCGCGGCCACCCTGGCGATGCTCACCATCTCGTACGCCGACCTGCTCCTCGCCCGGCAGTTGCTTCCGGCCGACGGCTCCGGGGCGTACGCGGTCGGGGCGGTGCTCACCAAGGGCGCGCTCTGGGCGCCGCAGGTGGTGACCCTGCTCGCGCTGCCCCGGCTGGCCCAGGGCGACCGGCGGGTCCGGGCGCTGGGGCTGGCGGTGATCCTCGCCTGCGGTGCCGTCCTGGTGGCGGCCGCCGCGCTCGGCGGCGAGCTGGCGTTCCGGCTCGCCGGCGGCGCGGACTACCTGCACCTGGCCGGCGAGGCCCCGCTCTTCGCCGCCACCGGCGCCCTCTACGCGGTCGTCTTCATGCTGGTCAACGACCGGGTGGCCGGCGGCGCCCGGTTCCCCGCCGCGCCGCTCTGGGTGGCCACCGCCGGCCTGGCCGGCGCGGCGGTGCTGGTCGCACCGCGCACCGTCGAAGGGGTCCTGGTCTGCGCGCTCGGCACCGCCGCGCTGACCGCCGCCGTGATGGCCTGGCTGGTCCTGCGCCCCCGCCGTCCGAACTGACCCGGGTTCGGCACCGCGGAGGGCGGGCCGCCCGGGGAGCGGATCCGGGGTCAGCCGCCGGCGGCGAGCCAGCTGCCGAGCAGGTGGTGGTCGATCGAGTCGGCCCGGCCCAGCGGCCGTCCCTCGGCCTCCCGGCGGCGCAGTTCGTCCCGGGTGAACCAGCGCGCCTCCAGCAGCTCCACGCCGTCCACCCGGACCTCCTCGGAGGCGGCGGTGGCCCGGAACCCGACCATCAGCCCGGCCGGGAAGGGCCAGGCCTGCGACCCCTGGTACGACAGCGCGGAGAGGGCCACCCCGGCCTCTTCCGCCATCTCCCGGCGGACGGCGTCCTCCAGGCTCTCGCCCACCTCGACGAAGCCGGCGAGCGTGGAGTACGACCCCTCCGGGGCGCCGGCGTGCCGGGCCAGCAGGCAGCGGTCCGGCGATCCGGGCGCCTCGACCAGCACGATGATCGCCGGTTCGATCCGGGGAAAGAGCAGCCGCCCGCAGCGCGGTCCCGAGCAGGCCCGCAGGTGCCCGCCGTCGCGCGCCACGGTGGCCGAGCCGCAGCTGCCGCAGTACCGCTGCTGCCGGTGCCAGTGCAGCAGCCCGCGCGCGTACGCCTGCACCGCCGCCTGGGCCGGATCGAGCCAGGTGACCAGGGCGCGGACGTCGGCGGTCGCGGCGGCGCCGGCCAGCCGGACCGCCTCGGCCCCGGTACGCCCCGAGAGGTCCACGGCGAAGACCGGCACCCCGGCGTCCAGGCCGAGGAAGACGGTCTCGTCGGCGGCGGCGAGCACCTCGGCGGCGTCGGCCGGACGGAGCCGTACCGGCGTCTGGTCGGCGGTGACGAGGCAGTGGTCCCGCCAGAGCGGCAGCAGCACGGCCCCGGGATCGGTGAGCCGATCGGAGATCCACTCCCGGTCGGCGCGCAGCGCCGCCGCCCGGTCCAGCCACCCGCCGCCGTACGCCAGCACCCGATCGCCCACCCGGACACGGTGCCATGGCGACACCCACGCCCGGTGGCCGGGTCACCCCTGACCGACACGCTGTCGGCGGGGTGGCCGCCCGCACGGTGTCCACCGGCCCTCGCGTTGGTTACCGTAGACGTCTTCCGGGGGCCAGCAACCCCCAACGTGGTACGTCCCGATCGAGGTGGCTGTGACCCTTTACGGCGACAAACGTCTCTCCGACGACCGGCCCACGGTGCAGGTGACCGCGGTGACCTGGCCGGGTGACGACGAGCCGGCGCCGACCGGCAGCGGCCCGGGCGGCTCGCGGTCGCGGCGTGGGCGGCTGCTGCTCGCCGGCGGCCTCGCCGCCGCAGTGTTGGCGTCGGTGGCCGGAGCCGGTGCCTACGCGTACGCCGGGGACGTCCCCCGGGGCACGTCGGTACTCGGCGCCGAACTGGGCGGCCGGAGCCGGGGCGAGGCGGTCCGCGAGCTGCGTGCGGAGCTGGAGCGCCGGGGGGCGACCCTGAACGCCCCGCTGACCGTCCAGGTGGGCGAGCAGCGGGCGGAGATCAGCCCGGCCGACGTGGGGCTGGCGATCGACGTGGAGGCCACGGTGGCGGCGGCGGCGGAGGCCGACGCGCCCCCGGTCAGCCGGTTGCTCGGCTCCCGCACGGTCGACCCGGTGGTCACGGTCGACACCGACCGGCTCGACGCGGCGCTGCGCAAGATCATGGGCAAGCAGGGCCGCGAGATGACCATGCCGGCGATCATCTTCACCGGCACCAAGCCGAAGCCGGTGTACCCGAAGCCCGCCCTCTCCCTGGACAAGGCGCGCTCCGCCGAGGCCGTCACGGCCGGCTGGCTCGCCCGCGAGCAGGTCACCGTGCCGCTGGTGGAGCAGGCACCGGCGACCACCGCCGCAGATGTGGACCGGATGGTCGAGGAGCTGGCCAAGCCGGCGGTCGCCGCGCCCGTCACGCTGACCACCGACAAGGGCACGGTGACCATTCCCCCGGCGGCGATCGCACGGGGCCTGCGCTTCTCGGCCGACGAGGCCGGCAAGCTCACCCCCCGGGTGGACGTGAAGCGGCTCCGCGCCGCCCTCGGCACCAAGCTGGCGTCGATCGAGTCGCCGCCGAAGGACGCCACGATGACCATCTCCGGCGGCAAGCCGAAGGTGGTGGCCGGTCGCCCGGGCCAGCAGCTGGACTCGGCCGCGCTCGGTCGTGACCTGCTCGCCGTCCTGCCCAAGGCAGAGGGGCGGACGATCAGCGGCGAGCTGAAGCCGGCGGAGCCGGAGCTGACCGTGGAGAAGCTCGGCGCGCTGGGCATCAAGGAGCGGGTCTCCACCTTCACCACCCGGTTCCCCGGCGGGCTCTCCTCGCCGCGCAGCCAGAACATCATCCAGGCCGCCAAGGACGTCGACGGCACGGTGGTGAAGCCGGGTGAGACGTTCTCGCTGAACGGGCACACCGGGGAGCGCGGGTACGACCAGGGCTACAAGGACGCGCCGGTGATCGTCGGCGGCAAGCTGGTGCCCGGGGTGGGCGGCGGCGTCTCGCAGTTCACCACGACGCTCTTCAACGCCACCTACTACGCGGGCCTGGAGGACGTCGAGCACAAGCCGCACTCGTTCTACTTCAGCCGCTACCCGGCGGTGATCGAGTCGACCATCTTCTGGCCGGACCTGGACTTCAAGTTCCGCAACAACACCCCGCACGGCGTGCTGATCGACACCTCGTACACGTCCAGCACGATCACCGTGTCGATCTGGAGCACGAAGATCTACGACAGCGTGAAGACCGAGTACGGTCCCCGCCGCAACATCACCAAGCCGAAGACGGTCTACCTGAAGCCCGGTCCCACCTGCATCGCCGCGGTGGGCAGCGACGGGTTCGCCCAGGACGCCTTCCGGGTGATCAAGAAGGACGGCAAGGTGGTCAAGCGGGAGAAGTTCAGCTGGACCTACGACGCCGAGCCCCGCTTCATCTGCGGCCCCGAGCCGTCCTGACCCGGGCACGAAGAAGCCCCGTCGGCTGGTCGCCGGCGGGGCTTTCATCTGTCGTACGCCGTCAGGGCCGCGCCTCGGCCAGTCCCTTCCGTACGCCGCCGGCGTCCCGGTCGGTGCCGTAGACGGGGGTGTCGGGCTGCTGCCGCCAGCTCTCGTCGAGGGTGCCCGCGTCCACCGGGTCGAAGCCCAGCGAGTCGACCAGCTGCATCACCAGCTGCTTGGCCTCGGCGTCGTCGCCGGCCACGGGCAGACCGATCCGGTCGCCCGCCCCGGCAGGACGGCCGTTCTCCATCAGGTGCTGGGCCTGGATGTTGTTGAAGGCCTTCACCACCCGGGCGCCCTTGAGATGCTCCGCGGTCCATCGGCTGGAGCTGAGGCTGCGGTCCAGCAGCTCGGCGATGTCGCCGTCGCGCTGCGGGTAGTAGTTGTTCGCGTCCACGACCACCTTGCCGTCGAACAGCTCCGGAGGCAGGGCCGGCACGGCCAGCAGCGGGATCGCGATGATGACCAGTTCGGCGTCCTGCACGGCCTGCTCGAGGGTGCCTGCGGTGGCGCCGGTCTCCTCGGCCAGGTCGGTGAGGGTCTGCGGCCCCCGCGAGTTGGCGACTGTCACGTCGTGGTCGAGGGTCCGCAGCCGCCGGGTGAGCGTCCCACCGATGTGCCCCGAGCCGATGATTCCGATCTTCATGACCACTCCTGCCTCCGCCGGTCCCGACGGTCAGTTCCGGTCGTACGGTGAGCAGGTACCCCGACCGGTCCGCCCCGATTGCGGACGAGGCGTACTCCACGTCACGTTTCCCGCCATCACGCCGGGGGACCACGCAGCGGGGGGCGGGTCCCGCACCGACGGTACCCAGAAGACGGCGCGGGTCCGGCCGATTCGCCGAACCAGGGCAGACGGATTTCCGGACCGTAGAAACACATCAGGGCCACCCCTATTGGGGTGGCCCTGATGTGAATGGTTGTCCGGCGGTGTCCTACTCTCCCACACCCTCCCGAGTGCAGTACCATCGGCGC
>NZ_JBPQTL010000031.1:0-58105 GCF_051386295.1 Micromonospora sp. URMC 105
CCCCCCCCCCCCCCCCCCCCCCCCCCCCCCCCCCCCCCCCCCCCCCCCCCCCCCCCCCCCGCCGTGCTTCCGCCGTGCTTCCGCCGTGCTGCGCCGGGACAACCCTCGCGGGCGTGACGCCTGCGCCCATTCCTCGCATCGTCCACCCCCACCGTGCCGGCGCCCGGTCCTCGCTCCAACCGATCGGTACAGAAATTTGGAATCGCCCGGTCGCCTGCCAGCTTGTTGTGTACCAGCTGTTACATAAGTCGAGCCACGCTGGCCGGGGCGGGAACTCGCCGCGCTGCCACCGCAGCTCGGCTGCCACACCAACTGATCAACCCCATTCCGTCGCACGACCTCATACAAGGAGCACCACAGTGGGACAGCTCAACGGCAAGACCGCGCTGGTCACCGGTGGCACCACCGGTATCGGGCTGGCGGCAGCCCGCCGCTTCGCCGCCGAAGGCGCACACGTCTTCATCACCGGACGCCGCCAGCAGCAGCTGGACGAGGCCGTCGCGGCCATCGGCGCAGCCGCCACCGGCATCCGCAGCGACGTGAGCAACCTCGACGACCTCGACCGCGTCATCGACGCGATCACCGCCCACGGCACCGGCCTGGACGTGCTCTTCGCCAACGCCGGCGGCGGCGAATTCGCTCCCCTGGGCAACATGACGCTGAGGCCCGCACCGCCACCGCCACCGCCACCCCGACCACCCACCGCCCGCTGCTGGCCTGGGCCATCGGGATCACCGCGTGCAGTCACGCCATCGATCCCCTGACCTACCGGCGCGCCCACGAGCCCCGCCGGCTCGCCCCGGAGTACGCCGGCCAGACGCTGCCCGCCCGCCGGATGCTCCGCCTCGACCGCACACGGGGCGTTGGTAAGAACCGCGACACCAGGGGCCAATTAGGAGACGTGCAGCCCGGCGGCGAGCCACGCCGCGGCGGCTTCGGCCGCGCCGGGGTGGTGCGGTGCGAGTCTGCCGGGGGCGAG
Source organism: Micromonospora sp. URMC 105 (assembly GCF_051386295.1). Classification (NCBI taxonomy): domain Bacteria; kingdom Bacillati; phylum Actinomycetota; class Actinomycetes; order Micromonosporales; family Micromonosporaceae; genus Micromonospora; species Micromonospora sp. URMC 105. The sequence continues at coordinate 980 of NZ_JBPQTL010000031.1, forward strand.
CCGAACGGCCCGCCCCCGGCTAACCTGCTGCCTACTTCGCCGCCGGCGAGGCGTAGCCGACAATGGAAGTGTTCGACGGGTACCACTTCACGTGGGTGACGCCATCGGATTGGTTCCCGCCGACAACGTAGAAATAGCCTTTTGCCACTGTGTCTGCGTAATACGAGGTAACGATGGCAACGTGATCCGTCTCGCCGCCGTTATAGTTGAAAACCACAGCGTCGCCCTTGCGGGGGGTATAGCCGCTGCTCCTGGAGTGCCAGGTGCCATTGTTGTTGCCATAGGTGATGAAACTTGATGAGTGCGGCGTGAGCCCCGAGTATTCGGCCGTGCCCCAGTAGAAGGCGTACTTCGCGAAGTCCGCGCACCAGGCCCGGGAACGCCAGCTCACCGGCTTTGATTGCTTGACGCCACCGCTGTACATGGTGCCCGAGGTGGTTTTGGCGGGGCTGCAGGCGGCCGAAAAGTGGCTGGTCCTGCGGTCGTTGTCCGGGTCGGTCCAGAACCCGGTGTAGTAGTTGCAGTCTTCGTTGCCGGCCTCCGATCGGCGGACCGAAACCGTTGTGCTGGTGGAGGTGTACTGCTCCCAGGCGATGTTGCCCACGTCGATGCCGAGCTGGGTGTCACCGGCGGCGTGAGCCGTGCCCGTGCCGATGAACGTGACGGACGCCGCCGCGACTGCGGCAACCAGCGCCGCACGAATTGCTTTTCTCATGGATGTCTCCTGTGTGAAGTGTCCAACGGGGGATGGTGGCCGGTTCAGAGCCAGTAGCCGCATGTGCGGTTGGTGTTGGCATCGCTGGTGCAGACCTTGAGGTAGACGCCGGTCTTGTGGTAGCCGTGCCACTCCCCCGCCAGGGCCGTCCAAAGTCTTCGCTGCGTCGCTTTCATCAGTGCCCTTTCCGGAAGGTTGTTTGTCCGGTCGAGGCTTACCTAGCCGATCACGTCCGGCAATGGGTCGCTCCAGTCCCGGACAGGCGTAGCACTGTCCGGGCTGGCCAGGAGCTTGTCCGGCCTGCCGGTCCGGGCGATGCCGCTAACGCAGTTTGAACTCGGTGGTCACCTCCGGCAGTATGGAGGCTGATGGATGCGAAAAGTGTTCGGCCGGACGTAGCTCGCGATAAGGCTGAGTTCGTGCGGCTCCTGCGGCTGATGAAAGACCAGTCCGGGTACACGTTCCGGCAGCTCGAGCACCGGGCGGCGAGCCACGGCGAGGTTCTGGCCCGCAGCACCGTAGCGGACATGCTGAGTCGGCCGGGCCTGCCTCGCGCGGAATTGCTGGCGGCCTTCGTTCGTGCGTGCACGGGGGACGACAACCAGGTCGCCGCCTGGTTGGCCACCCTCAATCGGTTGGCCAACGAAACCGCGGCGGACGGGAAGGAGTCACCGCCCGGGCACTCGGATCATGCCACCGGTCAGGGTGCTCCCCAGCGGCCCCGCGCGGTCCTCTGGCGTACGTTGGTCAGGGCCGCCGCAGGTGCGGCGGTGGCGGCGCTGCTCGCAGTGGGCGGTTGGCTGTTGGTCCGCGACACCGAAGAGTCGCTGGTCACCCGGGAAGTTGGCCCGGCGCCCAAGAGCCGGCTGGCGCTGCCCCCCGGTGGCAGTGTCGTGCGCATTTACCCCGCGCGGACACCGGCGCTCTGCGTGACCGAGGGGCGGGAGCACACCGGACGCTACGACGCGGCCGTCGCGGTGCAACGATCGTGCGAGGACGCCGAGCCGCCCAGGACGCTGCTCGTGCCGGTCGACGGAGACCGCTTCCAGATCAAGTGGAGCCACCCGCAGCATGGAGTGGGTTGCCTGACTGTGCTGACCAGCGGCTCGGCGGCGGGCATGCTCGAACCCCGGAATGACTGCGCAGGTGGGCCAAAGCAAGTGTTCCGGGTCGAGCCGGTCGCCGCTCCGCTGGAGGGCTACCGGCTCCGCCCCGTGCATAGCGAGCTCTGCCTCGGCATTCGTGGCGACGAGACGGTCAGTGGTGCCGAACTCGTGCAGGAGCCGTGCACAGGCGAGGGCGATCAGACGTTCCGCGTTGACGTCCTGGCGTCCGCTTCCTGAACCGGCGGGTCTCGATCACGATGCTACCCGCCGACGTCGTCCGCGTAGGTTTCCGCTCCGGCCGGACGACGACTGATCTCGCTTACCGGGACCTTTCCGAGCGTTGGTCCCAGACGCCGCCCGACCGCTACCCGACCCACACCGGGACCGTGGGACCCGTCGGGTGACCCGGCCGGGGCGAGCCATCTGGCTCGCCCCGGCCGCGGTGTCCCCTAGCTCTCGACGAGGACGTCCACCGGGCCGATCCGCAGGGTGCCGTCGTTCAGCGGCGTGCAGCGCACACCGCCCCGACGGCGCAGGGCCTGCCAGGCGCCGGGGCCGATCGTCACGTCCATCCAGGCGCACGGGTTGGCCGGCCGGTTGACCCGCAGCCGGACCGGGCCGTCCCCCGAGTCGAGGACGAGCACCGAGCCGATCAGCTCGTCCACCGCGATGCCGGTGGTCAGGATGTTGCGCCGGACCTGCACCAGGTCGACGCCCGGTGGCAACGACTCCTGGGCGATCACGGTCACGCTCGCCGCGCGGTGCGCCGGCCGACCGAAGTACCGGTCGCCGACGATGCCCAGCTCGGCCCGGAGCTGGACCTCGGTCACCAGCTCGCCGGGCGGGGCCGGTGACGGGCCGTCGGCGGGCCGGCCCTGGTAGCGGTGTACCGGCGAGGCCAGCAGCTGGACGATGCGCGGCACAGCGGGGATTCTACGGAGCCGGGCAGGCCTCCCGGGCACACTCGGGCGAGCGCGGGAAGCTGGTCGGCGGCGGTGCGGAAAGGCCCGTCTTCCCGTACCGCGCTGGCTACCCTCGGTAGTTGACCGGTGTCGGCGTGGATCCTCGTCCGCGCCGCACGACTGCCATGGGGGGAACCAGATGGCCACAGCATCGAGCGGCGCACCGACCGTCGTCCTGGTCCACGGCGCCTTCGCCGACAGCTCGGGGTGGAACGGCGTGGTCGAGCGTCTCCAGGCCGCGGGCATCACGGTCAAGGCCGTGCCGAACCCGCTGCGCGGGATCAACGAGGACGCCGCGTACGTCGCGAGCGCGCTGAAGCAGACCGAGGGCCCGGTGCTGGCCGTGGGCCACTCGTACGGCGGTGCAGTCATCACCAACGCCGCCTCCCAGGTCGACAACGTGGTCGGCCTGGTCTACGTCGCCGCCTTCGCCCCCGACGAGGGCGAGACCCTGCTGGCGATCGAGGGCGACTCGAAGGACAGCGTGCTCACCTCCGCGTTGCTGGAGGTGAAGTACCCGACCGCGCAGGGCACCGAGACGGAGTTCCTCATCGACCCGGCGAAGTTCCACCACGCGTTCGCCGCCGACGTGTCGAAGAAGGACGCCGCCGTCATGGCGGCCACCCAGCGGCCCGTCTCGGCGCTGGCGTTCGGCCAGCCCACCGGGACGCCGGCCTGGCGCAACCTGCCGTCCTGGGCCGCGATCCCCGCCAGCGACAGAGCCGCCGGCAGCGACGTCCTGCGGACCATGGCGCAGCGGGCCGGGGCGACCATCACCGAGGTCGAGGGCTCCCACGTGATCATGGTCAGCCAGCCTCAGGCCGTCACGGACGTGATCATGCAGGCGCTCGACGGCGTCAAGGGCTGAGCACGCCGCCGGCCCGTCGGTCCCGGGTGTCGGTGGCGCCGTAGCGGAGCGCTCGGCGCCACCCGGCCCACGACCTGACCAGGTGCGGTTCTGTACCGATCGGTCGCGCCGGAGCTACCATGGTGCCCGGGAGGGGGTGGCGCCATGCCGCAACGGGGCCGGCCGCGAGGCTTCGACGCCGAGGAGGCGTTGGACCGCGCGAAGGACGTGTTCTGGCGCCAGGGTTACGAGGGCGCCTCCCTGGCCGACCTGACCGCCGCGATGGGCATCAACAAGCCCAGCCTCTACGCGGCCTACGGCAGCAAGGAGGAGCTCTTCCGCAAGGTCGTGACCCGGTACGCCGAGCGGGACATGGCGTACGCGCGCGGCGCGCTCGCCCAGCCGACCGCGTACGAGGTGGTGGCGACCCTGCTGCGCGAGAACGTGCTCGCCCTGACCCGCTCCGACTGCCCGGCCGGCTGCCTGTCGATCCAGGGCGGCACCGCCGGTGGCACCGACAGCGCCCCGGTCGCCGAGTTCCTCGCCGCCAGCCGGCTGACCGGTGAGCGCGCCCTCGCCGAGCGCCTCGCCCGCGCCGTGGCCGAGGGCGACCTGCCCGCGGACGCGGACCCGGCGGCGCTGGCCCGGTTCGTCGCGGTGGTCACCGAGGGGCACGCCGTGCACGCCGCGGCCGGGGTCTCCCGCGCCGACCTCCAGCAGTCCGCCGAGATCGCGCTGGCCGGTTTCGCCGCGGCGGCGGGGGTGGCGTCGCCGACCGCCGCCCGCTGACCCGCCCGGCCCCGGCCGGTTGCGCCGATCGCCCGATCCGGCCCCGCCCCGGTCACTAGCGTGGGAGACGGCGGCAGCCCGCCGGCGCGCGCCCGGACGGCCCGCGAGGCGGCGGACCGGTCGGCCGGGGGTCGACCGGTCCGCCACCGCAGATCCGAGGTGGTGACATGTCCGACGCACTGCCCGGGCTCGGCCCGGTCCGGCACGTACGCACCGACGTGCTCGACGTCGGCTACCTGGAGCTGGGACCGGCCGAGGGTGATCCGGTGCTGCTGCTGCACGGCTTCCCGTACGACGTGCACGCCTACGCCGAGGTGGCCCCGCGGCTCGCGGCCGAGGGGCACCGGGTGGTCGTACCCTGGCTGCGCGGACACGGGCCGACCCGGTTCCTTGATCCCGCCACGCCCCGTTCCGGTCAGCAGGCGGCGCTCGGCGCGGACGTCGTGGCGCTGCTGGACGCGCTGGACCTGCCCCGGGCGGTCCTGGCCGGCTACGACTGGGGCGGCCGGGCCGCCTGCGTCGTCGCCGCCCTGTGGCCCGAGCGCTGTGCGGGACTGGTGTCCGTCAACAGCTACCAGATCCTCGACATCGCCGCCGCCGGGAAGCCGCTGCGCCCCGAGCTGGAGGCCGGCTTCTGGTACTTCTTCTACTTCACCACCGACCGGGGCCGAGCCGGTCTGGCCGCCCACCGCCGCGACATCGCCCGGGTCATCTGGACCCGGAACTCGCCCCGGTGGCGCTTCGACGACGCCGTCCTGGACCGGAGCGCCGAGTCCTTCGACAACCCCGACTACGTCGACGTGGTGGTGCACGGCTACCGGCACCGCCTCGGCCTGGCCGACGGCGACCCCCGCTACGCCGACATCGAGTCGCGGCTGGCCGGGCTGCCCCCGGTCCGGGTGCCGGCGGTGACCCTGGACGGCACCGCCGACGGCAACTTCCCGGCCACCGACGGCAGCCCCACCGCCCGGTACTTCGCCGGCCCCCGCCGCCACCACCAGGTGCCCGACGCCGGGCACAACCTCCCCCAGGAGGCCCCGGAGGCGTTCGCCGCCGCGGTCCGCGAGGTGACCGGGCTGGGGGCCTGACCGCCACCCCGCCCGCGGCATCCCCGTCGGCGCGCACTCCTTCGCGAGCTGCCGTCCGACATTCCGAAGAATTTCGAAAACTTTCGATTTCGTGCGGCCTACTTCTGTTCACTTTTAACGAAAGACGTTAATGTCTTGGCCACCCCCACGGTGCTCCTCGAGGCGGCGGCGGAAGTAGCACCGAGCTCGCCACCATGCTCGGAGGTCCCGTGTCTCGCGTCCCGCAACGATGCCTGCTCGTCGCCGCCACCGCCCTGCTCACCGCACTCGCCGCCGCCGTACCCTCGGGGGCGCTCGCCCATCCCGGCCACCCGCACCCCGCCGCCGAGCCGGCCCCGCCGCAGGCGGCGGCCGTGGCGGCGGCCGTCCCGCCGACCAGCGGATTCGAGAAGATCACCCTCGACAGCGGACTCAGCATGGGTGAGCCGATCGAACTGGCCGTGCTGCCCGACGGCAAGGTGCTCTACATCAACCGGGGCACCAGCGCCGGCGGCGGCCAGGTCCGGCTCTTCAACCCCGCCACGAAGGCGACCACGGTCGCGCTCACCCTCGCCCTCGACGCCCGGTTCGAGGACGGCCTGATCGGCATCACCGTGCACCCGAACTTCGCCACCAACCGCTGGGTCTACCTCTTCTACTCGCCCAAGGTCACCCCGCTGGTCAACCGGATCTCCCGGTTCACGTTCAATCCGTCCACCCTGGTGCTCGACCCGGCCAGCGAGGACATGCTCATCGAATGGCCCACCGAACGCGACCTCTGCTGCCACTCCGCCGGCTCGATGAGCTGGGACAGCGGCGGCAACCTCTACTTCGCCGTCGGCGACAACACCAATTCCGGCGGCGACTCCGCCGGGATGGCCCCGATCGACGAACGGACCAGCCGCAACCCGCAGTACGACGCCCAGCGCACCTCCGGCAACACCAACGACCTGCGGGGCAAGATCAACCGCATCCACCCGGAGAACGACGGCAGCTACACCATCCCGTCGGGCAACCTCTTCCCCGTCGGCACCGCCAAGACCCGCCCCGAGATCTACGTGATGGGGGTACGCAACCCGTACCGGATCTGGGTCGACCGCGAGGCGGACAACACCCTCTACTGGGGCGAGGTCGGTCCGGACGCCGGCGCCGACCTGGCGAACCGGGGACCGGCCGCCTACGACGAATTCAACCGGGCCACCGGGCCCGGCAACTACGGCTGGCCCTACTGCGGGGGCCCGAACGTGGCCTACAACGACTGGGACTTCGCCGCGAACGCGCCGCGTGGCTGGTTCCCCTGTGGTGGCTCGACCGGTCCGGTCAACGACTCGCCCCGCAACACCGGCCTGAACCAGCTTCCGCCGACCAAGCCGGCGCTGGTCTGGGAGCAGCACGGCGGCAGCGAGGACTGGCCGGCGCTGGACAACCCGGGCGGCTGCGGCTCGCCGGCCCACACCGAGGTCTACCACTACGACCCGAACCTGAACTCCGACGTCAAGTGGCCGGCGTACTACGACAACAAGTGGCTGATCTCCGAGTACTGCCGCAACTGGATCAAGGAGGTCCAGTTCGACAACGGCAACCCGGCCACCGGCGCGCCGACGGTGATCGAGCCGGTGCTCGCCGGCATGACGTTCGTGCACCCGATCGACGCGGAGTTCGGCCCGGACGGCTCGCTCTACCTGCTGGAGTACGGCAGCGGCTGGTTCTCCGGCGCCACCGACGCCGGGCTCTACAAAATCAACTACGTCCAGGGTGGCCGGTCGCCGGTGGCCAAGGCGGCGGTGAACAAGGACAACGGTCTCGCGCCGCTGGCGGTGACCTTCTCCAGCGCCGGCAGCTCCGACCCCGACGGCGACCCGCTGACGTACGCCTGGGACTTCACCGACAACGGCAGCGTCGACTCGACGGCGGCCAACCCGTCGTTCACGTACCCCTCGAACGGGAGCTTCAACGCCCGGCTGACGGTGAGCGACGGCACCGGACGCAGCGGCACCACCACGGTGCCGATCGTGGTCGGCAACAACCGGCCGACGGTGACCCTGAACGGCCTGCCCGCGGGTGGCCTCTTCGACTGGGGTCAGGACCTGACCGTCTCCGCCTCGGCCAGTGACCCGCAGGACGGCACCCCGGCCTGCTCGGCGGTGGTGGTCCGGGCCGCGCTCGGGCACCAGGAACACGCCCACGAGGAGGGTGAGGGCACCGGTTGCGGGGCGACCTTCAACACCGGCCCGGTGCACGCGGGCCCGGACTCGGTGCTCTTCTTCGTGCTGCGCGGCAGCTACACCGACAAGGGCGCGACGGGTTCCGCGCCACTGACCGGCGAGCGGGAGATCAGCCTCTACCCCAAGCAGTGGCAGGCCGAGCACTACGTCACGCTCAACGGGCCGAAGGTGATCGACCAGAGCGCGGCCCAGGGCGGCAAGCGACTCGGTGACATCCAGAACGGGGAGAACGTCCGGCACCACGCGGTCAGCCTGAAGGGCATCACCGGGGTCAAGGCCCGGGTCTCCTCCGGCGGCGCCGGGGGCACGGTCTCCTTCCGGTACGACTCCCCCACCGGCACCGAGGTCGCCCGGCTCGCGGTGCCCAACACCGGCGGCTGGGACAACTACACCGAACTGAGCACCACGGTGACCAGGCCGGACGACGGCACCCACGACCTGTACCTGGTGTTCACCGGCGGCGCCGGCGCGCTGCTCGACGTCGACAGCTACACCTTCACCGGCCCCGGCGTGGGCACCGGCGGGGCCCGCACCGGCGAGATCAAGGGGCTGGGCAAGTGCGTCGACATCAGCTCCAGCCAGACCGCCGACGGCACCAGGGTGCAGGTGTGGACGTGCAACGGCACCGCCGCCCAGCGGTGGACGCTGCCCGGCGACGGCACCGTCCGCGGCCTGGACAAGTGCCTGGACGTCAAGAGCAGCGGCACCACTAACGGCACCCCGGTCCAGCTCTGGACGTGCAACGGCACCGGCGCCCAGCAGTGGGCGGCGCAACCCGACGGCAGCCTGAAGAACCCGCAGTCGGGCCGCTGCCTCGACATCCCGGCCTCCAACACCACCGACGGCACCCAGTTGCAGATCCACGACTGCAACGGCACCGGCGCGCAGCACTGGACCCTGCCCTGACCCACCGGCACCGGGCCGGGGCGCGCCGTCGCCCCGGCCCACCGCCGACCGGGCCGGCACGCAGCCGGATCGCCCGTCGTCGACTGCTGCCGTACCTGCGCCGGGGTGCGACGATGACAGCAACGGCACCCTGGCCGGACGGAGGACTGTCGTGGCAGACCGAGACGACCCGACGACGAACCGGCCGCGGCACCGGGTGGACCGCACCGCGGTCCCGCACCTGCTGGCGATGGTGATCTTCGGACTGCTCGCCTGGTCCGGGGCCGGCATGCTCCGCCAGGGGGTGGACGGGCTCGCCGTGCCCTCGCTGATGATCGGGGCCGCCGGTGCTGCCGGCGCCCTGCTGACGGTGACGGGCGGCGCGTCCCGGCACCCCGGACGCCGCCCCCACCGGCTCGTCCGGGGGGCGATGGTGCTGGTGGCCGTCGCCGCCGTGCTGACCGGCGCGGCGCTCGCCCCGAGCGGGATGGACCGGGGCTTCGTCATCTCCGTGGACGCGGTCCTCGCCGGCGCGCTGGCCTCGTACGCCCTGCTGGGCAGCGAGCGGCGCCGTACCGCTCGACTGCCCGGCTGACCGCGCACCGTCGCCGCGGTCGCGCCGCCCGTACCGGCTGGTCGTGCTGCCACCCGGCTCCCTCGACCGGCACGTACCGGGCGGAAACGGGACCGACCGGCCGGCCGGCCGCGTAGCGTGGGCGACACGAGCGGCAGCAGGAGGGTGACGTGACGGAGCCGGAGGAAAACCGGGAGAAGACCGGCAAGACCGACCGGGTGCTGTACTCCCCCGACGGGGATCCTCACCACACCATGGCGCAGGCGCCCCAACCCGACGAGCACCCGCCGGTGACCGTCACGCACGACGACCGGACCGAGGTCGTCGACGACGAGCAGTGACCGGCCGAGGCGCCGCCGGGTCACTGTCCCCATTCGGCGCCGGGCAGGTTCGGCCGTCGGTGACGCCGCACTGCCCCACCGGGAACTCGCCGCCGGCGTGGGCGTCGGCCGGTAGCCGCTGCCCGAACAGCCCGCCGCGGCACGACAGCCATCGGCCAGGCCTCGGGTGGATGCGGAGGGCGCCAGTTGGACCAGGGGACGTTCAACGCTCCGCTCTGGGCCTGGGCCGCGGTCGGGGCGGTCATCGCGGTGATGCTCGCGGTGGACGTGCTCTCCCATCGCGACAACCACGTGATCGAGCTGCGCGAGGCGCTGATCTGGACCGGCGTCTGGATCGCCGCCGGACTGGCCTTCGGCCTGGTCGTCTGGGTGGGGTGGGGCGGCGAACCGGCGGTCGCGTACTACTCGGGCTACCTGCTGGAGAAGGCGCTCTCCATCGACAACGTCTTCGTCTTCGCGCTGCTCTTCGGCTACTTCCGGGTGCCCTCCGAATACCAGCACAAGGTGCTGTTCTGGGGCGTCGTCGGCGCGCTCGCGTTCCGGCTGCTGTTCATCTTCGCCGGGGCGGAGCTGCTGGACCGGCTGGCCTTCGCCGGATTCGTGCTCGGGGCCTTCCTGATCTGGACCGGGTGGCGCCTGGCGGTGCGCGGCGAGCCGGACGTGGACCCCGACCGCAACGTCGTGGTCCGGCTCTTCCGCAGGCTGGTCCCGACCGATCCGGACTACCACGGCGGCCGGTTCACCGTCCGGGTCGACGGCCGGCGCCGGGCGACGCTGCTACTGGTGGCGCTGGTGGCGATCGAGGCGACGGACGTGATCTTCGCGATCGACTCCGTGGCGGCGATCCTGGCCATCACCACCAACACGTTCCTCGTCTGGACGGCGACGGCGTTCGCGGTGCTGGGGCTGCGCAGCCTGTACTTCTGCCTGGCCGGGCTGCTGCGCCACTTCGGCCACCTGCGGTACGGGCTGGCGGTGCTGCTGGGGTTCGCCGGGGTCAAGCTGATCCTGGCCGACACGCCGGTGGGCAAGCTGCCGATCTGGCTCACCCTGCTGGTGGTGGTGCTCACCCTGTCGGTCGCGATCGGGTGGAGCGTGGTGAGCGTCCGCCGGGAGCGACGCCGGCACGCCCGCCGCTGAGGCGCGCCCGCCCGGTCGGTCTCCGGTCACGGGACGTCCGGCGGCGTCTGACCGGCGTGGCGCGGGTCGAGGTGCACCCGCAGCGCTGCGGCGATCTCGCCCGCCGCGCGAAGTTGCTCCGGGGTCAGCGCGTCGACGAAGAGTTCGCGAACGGCGCGCAGATGCGGAACCGTGGACCGCCGGAACGCCTCGGCTCCGGCCGGCGTGAGCAGGACCTCCGCCCCGCCGCGTTCGGTGGCGCACTCCTGGCGGCGGATGAGTCCGCGCCGCTCCATCCGCCCGAGGTGGTGGGAGAGCCGGCTGCGCTCCCAGCCGATGTGCGCCGCGAGCGCGGAGGACCGCAACTGCCGCTCCGGCGCCTCGGTGAGGGCGAGCAGTACGGAGTAGTCCCCCGGCGAGAGGGAAGACTCGACCTGGAGGCGGGACGCGAGGCGGGACCTGAGCGCCTCCGCCGTCTCGATGTACTCGCGCCAGGCCCGCAGCTCCTCCGCGGTCGGAAGTTGGCGACCCTTTCGCCGGTCGGGTGTGGCTTTCGTCATCTACCGCTCCTGGTTGACATGTCAATCCGAAGGCTAGCATGGTTGACGCGTCAATCGTCCGGGCTCCCGACGGCGGTCGTCGGCCGGGAGCGAGGGTGAGGAGGAGACGATGACAGCAAAAGGCTTCGAACTGGGGCTCAACTCGTTCGGGGAGGTGGCCACCGATCACGGCCGGGTCCTGAGCGACGCCGAGACCGTACGGCTGCTCGTCGACGAGGCGCGGCTCGCGGAGTCGGTCGGGCTCGACGTGTTCAGCGTGGGTGAGCACTACCGGGAGGGCCACACCGACTCGGCCACCCCGGTGCTGCTCGCGGCGATGGCGACGGCGACCGACCGGATCCGCCTCGGCACCTCGGTCACCGTGCTCAGCACGAACGACCCGGTCCGGCTCTACCACGAGTTCTCCACCCTCGACGCCGTGTCGAACGGCCGGGCCCAACTCGTTCTGGGGCGCGCGTCGGCGACCGAGTCGTTTCCGCTGTTCGGCTACGACCTCGCGGACTACGAGCGCCTGTTCGAGGAGAAGCTCGACCTCTTCGTCCGGCTGCAGCGGGAGGAAACCGTCACCTGGTCGGGTACGGTACGCAGCCCGCTGGTCGCACAGCGGCTGCACCCGCGAATGCGGCCGGGCGGCATCCCGACGTGGATCGGCGTCGGCGGGAGCCCGAACTCGGTGATCCGCGCCGCCCGTTACGGACTCCCCCTCATGATGGCGATCATCGGCGGGCGTCCGCAGCGGTTCGCCGGCCACGTCGACCTCTACCACCGGGCGCTGGAACAGTTCGGGCATCCCGTGCAGCCGATCGGGCAGCACTCGCTCGGCCTCGTCGCGGACACCGACGAGGAGGCCGTGGAGACCTGGTGGCGGTATTGGCAGCCGGTCGTGGCGGCGCTCGCCGAGGAACGCGGCTTCTACAAGCCGGACCGCAAGCGCTACGAGGCCGAGCTCAACCAGGGCGCGCTCTTCGTCGGTTCGCCGGAGACGGTCGCGCAGAAGATCGCCACGATGGCCCGCGACCTGCGGCTGAGCCGCTTCGACCTGAAGTACGACATCATGCACCTGCCTCGCGAGGCACGCGCGCGCACCATCGAACTGCTGGGCAGTGAGGTCGCGCCGCGGGTCCGGGAGCTGCTGGCGAAGGAGCCCCTCCATGTCTGATCTCGAGTTCGGCCTCGACACCTTCGGCGACGTGCCGGAGGACGACTCGGGCAAGCTCGTCTCCTACGCCGCGGCGATCCGCCAGGTCGTCGACGAGGCGGTGCTCGCCGACGAGCTGGGCGTCGACGTCATCGCCCTCGGCGAGCACCACCGGCCGGAGTACTCGGTGTCCACGCCGGAGACCGTGCTGGCGGGCATCGCCGGCCGCACCTCGCGGATCCGGCTCGCCTCCGGGGTGACCGTGCTGAGTTCCGACGACCCGGTCCGGGTGTTCCAGCGCTTCGCCACGGTGGATGCGTTGTCGAACGGCCGGGCCGAGGTCATCCTCGGGCGCGGCTCGTTCACCGAGTCCTTCCCGCTGTTCGGCTACGACCTGCGCGACTACGACGTGCTGTTCGAGGAGAAGATCGAACTCTTCGTGAAGCTGCTGGACGAGAAGCCGGTCACCTGGAGCGGCACCGTGCGTGCCCCGCTCGAGCAGGCCGACGTCTTCCCGAAGACGGAGTCGGGACGCCTCACCACCTGGGTGGGCGTCGGCGGCTCGCCGCAGTCGGTGGTGCGTACCGCCCAGTACGGCCTGCCGCTGATGCTCGCCATCATCGGCGGCGCCCCCGAGCGCTTCGCCCCCTACATCGACCTCTACCGGCGGGCGGCCGACCAGCTCGGCACCACCGCCCACCCGGTCGGGATGCACTCGCCCGGTTTCATCGCCGACACCGACGAGGAGGCAAAGGAGATCTACTGGCCGTACTACCGGGTCATGCGAGACCGGATCGGCGCGCTGCGAGGCTGGCCGCCGGTCCGCCGAGCGGAGTTCGACGCCGAGGTGGAGCACGGTTCGCTCTACATCGGCTCGCCGGAGACCGTGGCCCGGCGCGTGGCGCGGGCGGTCCGCAGCCTGGGCGTCGGCCGGTTCGACCTCATCTACACCGCCGGGGCGCAGCCGGTGAGCGCCCGGATGCGCGCCGTCGAACTGTACGGCACCAAGGTGATTCCCCTGGTCCGTGACATCCTGGCCGACTGAGCAGGCCCACGGACGCCCGATCGGCAACCGGAAGGACGACATGAACGACAGCGCCCCGAGCGGGCCGCAGACCCTCGGCATCCTCGGTGCCGGCAAGGTGGGCACCGTGCTCGCCCGGCTGGCTATCGCCGCCGGCTACCGGGTGCTCGTCGCCGGCTCCGGCGACCCGGCGAAGATCGCCCTCACCGTCGAGGTGCTCGCGCCGGGTGCGGTCGCCACCACCGCGGCCGACGCCGTGGCCGGCGCCGACATCGTCGTCCTCGCCCTTCCGCTGGGGAAGTACCGGACCATCCCCGCCGAGGGGTTGCGCGGCAAGCTCGTCGTCGACGCCATGAACTACTGGTGGGAGATCGACGGCATCCGCGACGACCTCACCAACCCGCGTACCTCGTCGAGCGAGACCGTCCAGGCGTTCCTGTCCGACTCCCGGGTGATCAAGGCGTTCAACCACATGGGGTACCACGATCTCGAGGACGGGGCGCGGCCGCGCGGCGCCGCCGACCGCAAGGCCATCGCCATCGCCGGCGACGACCCCGCTGACCTCGCCGCCGTCGCCGACCTCGTCGACCGGCTGGGCTTCGATCCGGTCGTCGCCGGCCCCCTCGCCGAGGGCGTACGGCTGGAGCCGGGCAGCGAGTTGTTCGGCGCCAACGTGAGCGCCGACGAGGTACGCGCCATGCTCGACCGCTTCCCCGAGTCCGAGCGTGGGCGGACCGTCGCCCTCGCCCGAGCGGCGACGCCCGACGAGGCGGGCCGGCCCGGAAGCTGACACCCGGCGGGCGAGGACGCTACCTGCTGCGTCGGACGAGCCGCACGCCGAACACCACCGCGCCGACGACCAGCACGACGCCCAGCAGCTGGAGGCCCGGCGAGTCGTCGGCCTCCCCCAGGACGACGCCGGCGACGCCGAGCGCGACGACGAGGACGGCGACCAGGGCGAGTAGGTACTTCATGGGGTCTCCTGTCGGAGGGCGGACCCACCGCCGAGGCCGGCGGTGGGCGGGGTCGACGTGGTCAGGGCGTGGCGCGCCAGGCGCCGGGGCGGTTCATTCCTCGACCCACTCGAGCAGGTCACCGGGCTGGCAGCCGAGCACCCGGCACATGGCCTCCAGGGTGCTGAAGCGAACCGCCTTCGCGCGGCCGTTCTTCAGCACCGCGACGTTCGCCGGGGTGAGCCCGACCCGCTCGGCGAACTCCCCCACGCTCATCTTGCGTTTGGCCAGCTCGACGTCGATGCGCACGACGATGGGCATCAGATCACCGCTTCCATGTCGGTCCGCAGCGTGGTGGCCTGCCGCAGCAGCGCGCGCATGACCACCATCAGCAGCCCCAGCACGGCGACGCCCACCAGCATCAGGAACAGCAGGAGCGGCAGGCCGGGGTCGGACGCGTTGAAACCGACATAGAGGAACACGCCCAGCAGCACCACCCAGGCTGCGGCGATCGCCCACACGATCACGTCCACCCACGCCAGCGAGGCGTCACTGAAGATGCGGTCCTTCTTGACCAGGGTGAGCAGCTTCCAGGTGGACACGATCACCACCTGGACGCACAGCACCCAGAAGACCGCGACGGCAGTCAGCGGCCACCTGAGGTAGGCGTGGTCCGGGGACTCCTCGGCCATGTGCGCGAACTGTCCGGGCAGGGAGAAGGTCTGCAACATGACCAGGATCCCGAACAACACCACGAGGAAGACTCTGAGCGGGGTTACGACCCGATGTTCTGTGAGCACCCATCGAGTATCAGTCGTATCCTATCGATTGTCAATCGATACGGCCCTCTCCTGCGACCGTCCGGCGGCCGACCGGTCCGCCGTCGCGGCGGTACGCCGGATCATCCGCGCCGTCACCGTGCGGTAGGAGCGCGGATTCACCGGGAGCAGCCACTGCCGGGCCCGGGCGGCACGGCCGAGGTTGAGCCCGAGCTCGTCGAGCACCTCGTCGATGTTGTGCATCGAGAACGGGATGACGTTCGTGCCGCGGGCGTGCTTGCCGCTGGTCCGCGCCGTCATCCAGGCCAGCCGCGTGCGCACCTCCTCGCGCATCCGGTCCGGTGACGGCAGCGTGATCCCGCCCCGGAGGTAGGCGGCCGTCCAGACCGCGGCCATCTCCGCGCTGAGCGGGCTGAAGAACGAGGAGTTGTAGCCGGCGAAGGTCAGGCGGGGCACGTCCGTCGGCAGGATCTGGCGGTACAGCATGAAGTTGCCGGCGTCGTCCTGGAGCCGGGCGTGCAGCGCCTCGCCGAAGAAGGGGACGTGCTGCCGGAAGCCGGTGCCACAGATCACCAGGTCCGCGGGGAGCACCGTGCCGTCGACGAGGCGGGCGGCCGGTCGTCCATCGTCGACCAGGAGCTCCCTGATCACCCGGTCGCGGTGCACGACGATCCTGCCGTCGGCGACGCGCTCGAAGAAGCCGTCCGTCGCCAGGCTGACGGTGCTGCGGGCGATGTCCTCGAAGGTCCCGTCCGGTACGAGGCCCAGCTCGCGCAGCTTGAGCTGCCGGGTGGCCACCGACCCGACACTGTCGAGCATCCTGCGGCGCAGGCCGTTGCCGGGACCGTGCAGGAACCGCTCGAAGCCCTTCGGGCTGATGTACCGGAACAGCGCCTCACCCATCCGGGTGAGCAGCAGGTACTTGTAGTTGAGCGCGCCGCCGAGCTTCTTGGGCATCTTCCAGAGCAGCTCGCGCGCCACGAGATGGGTCCGGGCGGCGACGTCGCTCAGCGGGATCGCCACGTCACACGACGACTTCCCGTACCCGACGACGAGGACGTTCCGTCCCCGGGCGGCCTCGAGGTCGTGGAACTCCCCCGACGCCAGGACCCGTCCCCCGGCGGCGGTGAAGTCCGCCAGGCCGGCGAAGGACGGGACGAGGGGGTCGGAGAAGATGCCGTTGGCGACGACGAGGTGGTCGTACCGCTCCACGGTCACGGCGTCCTGCGGGCCCGTCGGTCGGGACGCGATCAGCCACGCGGTCTCGTCGTCCACGAGCTCGGCGGAAACGACCTCCGTGGACAGCCGCAGGACGGCGTGGAGCCCGAACGTCTCCGCGTAGCTCTCCAGGTACTGCTGGACCTGCTCGCCGGTCGGCCACTCCGGATAGTGCGCGGGCATGGGCAGGTCGGAGAGGTGGTAGGTGCCCTTGTTGTTCTGCGTGCGCAGCCCGGGGTATCGCCGGGTACGGCTCCACACTCCGCCGACGTCGGGTGCCTTCTCGAACACGGTGACCTCGAAGCCGCTCTGGCGCAGCACCTTGGCGGCGCTCAGTCCGGCAAAACCCGCGCCGACGATGGCGATCCTCATGACAGCCTCCCCAAGAGACGTGACCCGGTGACGGGGCCGCGGCGACAGGAATGCGGCGGCGATCGGACGCTAACGAGCCCGGCACAGCGGCCGCTATCCGATGGACGCGAGGCTTGTCCGGGCGGCGCAACCGGCCGGCGACGACGCCCGGTTCCCGCCCACCGGAGTGCTTCCTGTCGGATCTGCGGCTCTCCCGCGCGGCGCGCCACGGCCACGTTCTAGGGTTGGCGACAAACCGGGCGGGAGGTGCCAGATGGATGCCGCGACGGTCCGGACCGACGACGTCGAGCACGCCCGCGCGGAGGTGGGGCGCGTCTTCTGTCCGCACCGGCTGATCCCGCAGTCCGGTGTTCGCGACGTCCGGCTGCGGATGGAGGCTCGCCGGGTGGGCGGCGTGGGCATCGTCGACCTGGACTACGGGCGGGCCGTGCGGATCCAGCCCGCGCCGCTGGAGAACTTCTACCTGGTGCAGATCCCCCGCGAGGGCAGCACGCTGGTCCGTCACGCCGGCCACACCGTGACCTCGACGCCCGACGTCGCCTCCGTCCTCTCGCCCTACGACGCCTCGGACATGCACTGGTCCGAGGCGTCACCGCACCGGATCTTCTACGCCGACCGGCAGGCCGTGCACCGGGAACTCGCCCGGCTGCTGGGCCGCCCGGTGGACGGCCCGGTCCGCTTCGACGTCGGCATGACCATGAGCACCGCCACCGCGCAGGCGTGGACCCGCGGGGTGGACTTCCTCGCCGAGGAACTGTCGCAGCCGGCGGACGCGTCCCTCCTCGACCACCCTCAGGTCGCCGGCCGCTTCGAGCAGGCACTCATCGGCAAGCTGTTGCTGGCCCACCGGCACACCTACACCGACCTGCTGGCCGAGCCGGCCCACCACCCGGCCCCCGGGCGGCTGGTCCGGCGCGCCTGCGCCCTGATCAAGGACCACCACGGCGAGGCACTGACGGTCGGCGACGTCGCGGAGGCGCTCGGAGTGAGCGTACGGACGCTGCAGGACTGCTTCCGCCGGGAGTTGCAGACCACGCCGACGGCGTACCTGCGCGCGTGCCGGCTCGACGCGGTGCACCAGGCGCTGCGCGCGGCCGGCCCCGGGGCGTCGGTGACGACCATTGCGCTGCAGCACGGGTTCGCCCACCTCGGCCGCTTCGCCACCGAGTACCGGACCCGTTTCGGGGAGTCGCCCTCGACGACCCTGCGTCGCTGACCTCGGCGCCTACTTGACCTTGCGGGTCGACCGCACCACGATGCTCTCGTACTCGGGGTGCGTGCCCAGCCATTTGCTGAGGAACGGGCAGATCGGCACCACCGTCCGGCCCCGGTCCCGCGCGTCGTCCATCACCGCACGGGCGAGCAGCGATCCGACGCCCCTGCCTTCGAACTCCGGATCGACCTTGGTGTGCGTGTAGGCGATGATGTTGCCGGTCAGCTGGTAGGTCACCACCCCGGCCACCGCGCCCGACTCGTCCCGCGCCTCGAATCGCTCCCGCGCGGGCGCGTCAGTAACCGTGAACTCCACCCGACCATCGAAGCACGACGGCCGTCGGCGCTGCGTGTGATGCCCGCAACGCCGAGGCGTCCGCTCCCGGACCCGGTGCCCGGGGCGGACCCTGCCGCAGCCGTCAGTGCGCCGCCACGACCACCGCTTCCGGCTGGAGGGCGACGAGCCGGGCCGGCCGCACCACGACGAGCAGGACCACCATCGCTGCCACCATGCCACCGGCGACGACGAGGGACATGGCCACCGCGCCGGTGCCGAGCACGCCCACCAGGGGTGCGGCCAGCGCGCCGACACCGAACTGCACCGCACCGAGCAGGGCGGACGCCGTACCGGCCGCCTCGCCGTGCCGGGACAGCGCCAGGGCGGGCGCGTTCGGGATCGCGAGGCCGGCCGCCGCGAGCACCACCCACAGCGACACCAGCAGGCTGGGCAGCCCGCCGAGGCCGGTGGCGGCGAAGGCGAGCAGCGCCAGCCCGGCCAGCGTCCCCACGCTGAGGGCGGCGACGAGGATCCCCTGCGGCGAGTAGCGTCGCAGCAGCCGTACGTTGAACTGGGTCGCCGCGATCAGCCCGACCGCGCCCGCGCCGAAGGCCAGCCCGAACTGCTGCTCGTCCAGCCCGTACTGCTCCTGCAGGACGAACGACGACCCGGCGACGTAGGCGAAGAGCGCCGCCATGGCCAGGCCGGCGACCAGCACCAGGCCCACGAAGGTACGGTCCCGCAGCAGCGAGCCGTACACGGTCAGCGTCGCCACCACCCCGCCGCGGCGGCGCCGCTCGGCCGGCAGCGTCTCGCGGAGGCCGACCATCGCGACCACGACGAGCAGCACACCCATGGCGGCGAGGGCCACGAACACCCCGCGCCAGTCCGTCCAGCGCAGCAGCGCGCCACCGAGGGTCGGCGCGAGGATCGGCGCCGCCCCCATGACGAGCAGCAGCCGGGAGAGCAGCTTGGCGAAGGCCGCGCCGTCGAAGAGGTCGCGGACCACGGCCATCGCGACCACGGAGGCCGCCGCCACGCCGAGTCCCTGCACCACCCGCAGGGCACCGAGAACCGCGATGTTCGGTGCGACGACGCAGAGCACCGACGCCACGACGTGCAGCGCGATGCCGGCGATCAGCGGCGCGCGCCGACCGACGGCGTCGGAGAGCGGGCCGATCAGCAACTGACCGACCGCGAGGCCCGCCAGCGTGCCGGTGAGGGTCAGTTGGACCGCCGCCGCCGTGGTGTGGAAATCGGCGGCGATCGCGGGCAGCGCGGGCAGGTACATGTCGATGGTCAGCGGGCCCACCGCGATCAGCGACCCGAGGACGAGGACGAGCTGCAGCCGTTGCCGCGGGCTGAGCAGGTCACCCGCCGTCGGCGGGACGGACGCAGCGTCCGGGGCGTCGACGGTGGCGGTCATCGGATCGTCTCCGTCCGGCCGTCGCGCAGCCGGGCCGGGAGCAGTTCAGCAGTCACACCTGGCTGCAAACCCGGAATCGTCGATCTGATTCCCCGTGGGGGCAGAGGTATCCGAGGTCACAACCGGCCCGGCCGCGGTCACCCGGGGGCCGCCGGTGCCCGGGCCGCGCCGGCGGCGCGGCCCGAGATCCGGGTCAGTCGACCGGCGGGACGTACGTGTCGCAGGCCCGGCCCCGCTCGGCCCGGGCCACCGTGGTGCCGACGCAGAGCCGCAGCTGCGGCTTGGACCCACCGAACATCAGATTGGCCCGGGTCTGGGCGGTCGTCTTACCGGGGGCGCACAGCGAGGCGAAGGTCCGCCAGACGAGCTCGTCGGCCGGACCGTTGGTGGCGATCTGGACCACACCGCACCGACCGGGGGCGTTGACCGCGAGCGTCCCGTTGACCGCCACCGGCGGCACCGGCCGCTCCGGGATGCTCATCATCATGTCGTAGCTGCCGTAGGCGCTGACCCCGGCACGCTCCAGTGCGAAGTCGCTGTCGCCGGCGGCCGCCGCGGGTGACGCGCCGGCCACGAGGGCGACACCGGTGACGGCGACCGCACCGAGCATCCTGATACCGAGTGACGTCATTGTGCACTCCTTTCGAAAGGCCCGCCGATCGGGCGGGTGTGAATGGGCGGCTTCCCCGTGGTCACACGCCGAGGGTGAATGGCACGACCACGATTGACGGAAAGCCCGACGGCGCCGGCCGCGTGATGATTCGTCGGCGCCGGCCACGATGAGATCGCATCACCGATAGGCGGTCAAGGAGCCGACGGGCGCGGGAGACGCCGCGACGAGCGCGGCGGGACAATTCCGCTGTTCAGCGTCGGCGGCCCCGGCAATAAGCACGGGCGGATGTGGCATTCTTCACTGCGGCAGCGCCCCGCACCATTTCACGATTGTCGCAGCGAATTCTCTTCGCCCACATATTCTTTGCCCGGAGGGGCGCACCGCCTCCTCGGGCAGCCCAGTTCCCGCCCGGGTGGCCTGTCCCCCGCTCGGTCCGCACAGCGACGCGGGCGGCGAGTTCGCCGGCCGCCGCTTGGACGAAAGCACGGTGACGAAAGGGAGTTCTTTCTGCCCTGCCGACCGAACAATGACGATTGATACACGGTGAACCGCGCCTTTGGAAAACCCCAGCCGGTCACGGGTCACCGCGGTGGGAAATGTTCAAGGCTTCGACATGACCGATCGCGTGATCTCCACGGCCCGGCTCGTGACACCGCGAATTGAAGCAAATGTGAACGCCGGCCACCAATGGGTGGCCGGCGTCAGGTGGGCGGTATCGAGAACGCAAGGACCGGCGGGTCAGCAGGTCAGGTCAGCGCAGCCGCCGGGCGGCGAACCTGGCCGGCGGCGCGGCGATCGCGTCCTGGGCGGCGATCAACTGGATCTCCCGGGTGCCCGCCGCGAGGGTCGCCTCCAGGACGGCGAAGACGGAGGCGATGGTGCGTTCCAGCGCCGTCGCGGGCGAACCCGTCGTCCGCAGGTGCGCGAGGTACAGCGCCGCGGTGACGTCGCCGCCGCCGTTGGGGTTGATCGGCAGCAGCGGCGTGGTCACCGCCCAGGCGCCCTCGTCCGAGACGGCGACCACCTCGAGCGAGCCCGTCGGCACGTCGCCGTGGAGCACGCTGGTGACCAGGACGTGCCGCGGTCCCGTCTCGCGCACCACGTCGACCGCCGCCAGCAACTCGGGCAGGGAGGTCGTCGTACGGCCGGCGAGGAAGTCCAGCTCGAAATGGTTCGGGGTGATGATGTCGGCGCGCGGGACGACGGTGTCGCGCAGGTACTCCGGGATGCCCGGCCGCACGAACATGCCACGGCCGATGTCGCCCATCACCGGGTCGCAGCAGTACACCGCGTCCGGGTTGGCCGCCTTGACCTGCTCCACCGCGTCGAGGATCACCGCGCCCATCGCCGGGTCACCCTGGTAGCCGGAGAGCACGGCGTCGGCGCTGCCGAGGACCCCCCGGTCGGCGATGCCGGTGATCACGTCGGCCACGTCGGCCGGCGCCAGCAGCGGCCCCCGCCACGCGCCGTACCCGGTGTGGTTGGAGAAGTGCACGGTCAGTACCGGCCAGACCTCGTGCCCGAGCCGCTGAAGGGGGAAGACGGCCGCCGAGTTGCCGACGTGGCCGTAGGCGACCGAGGACTGGATGGACAGGATCTTCACCGGCTCATCATGGCGGGCCACGCCGGCGCTCGTGCGTACTGCCCGCCGTTTCTGTCGGGTGACCCACTTCCGGGGCGTCCTCGGACGTGGGTCACGGACTCGCGGCCCGCAGGGCCGGGGTGGCGGGAGAGCCGCCACCCCGGCTGTGCCTCGACCCGGGTGGTGAGCCGAGGCACCCGGGTCAGCGACGGTCGGCAGGCCGGCGGGTCAGGGCCAGGCCGAGGGCGATCATGCCGAGGCCGAGGAACAGGTGCAGCCAGTTGTCCGCGCCGTTGAGCGGCACGAAGTTGGCGCCGCTCTCGTGGTCGATGACCAGACCGTAGAGCCAGAGCACCAGGTAGACCGCGCCGCCGCCGATCAGGTAGCCACGGGCACCGGAGATGGTGCGGGCCAGCGCGAGCCCGGCGACGCCGAACGCGAGGTGCACCAGATTGTGCAGGATGGACACCTGGAAGAGCCCGAGCAGCTTCGCCTCGGACTCGTGCCCGGCGAACATCATGGTGTCGTAGTCGCTGGTAATGCCGGGGATGAAGCCGAGCACCCCGACCAGCAGGAAGACCGCGCCGACGGCCTGGGCGGCCGTACGTACCGGGTGCTTGGCGGCGGTGGCGGCGCCGGAACCGGACCTGTTAACCATCTCGTCTACCTCCATCGAAGGGCATGCGCGTCCGTGTTGCCCTCGTCGTCGCACCCGAAACCGGTGTGACAGTGAATCTGCGCCGACCGTGACACGGCGGAGGTGTACGGCCGAGCCGGTCCGGGTAGGACCACCTCGGGTCAAGACATGCGCCCTCCAGTGCCCGCCCTGCCGCAGCTCCCACCGTGGCGACGGGCCATCCCGATGGAAAGCCGGAGGGGCCATGTCGATAGACCGGATACCTCGCACCCGTCAGATCCGCCGACCCGCTGCCGCCGGCGACCGCGCCCGGCTCCGTAAGCCGATCATGTCGTTGGCCTTGACCACCGACGGCGCGACGAAGCTGATCACCGTCTCGGGTGACGTCGACATGAGCAATGCCCATCTGCTCACGGAACTGGTGGAGTTCGTCTGCCGCCCGCCGTCGCCGGCGATCGTGGTGGATCTCTCCGCGGTGAGGTCCTTCAGCGCACACGGCGTGAGCGCCCTGCTTCAGTCCCTGGACATCGCCGCCACGGCCGAAGCCGCGCTGCTCCTGCGCGATCCCGCACCGTGCGTCACCGGCATCCTCGCCACCAGCGGCGCCCTGCAGAGCTTCGCGCTCACCACGGGCGCTCCCGAGGATGCCACCACCTGCGATGGCCGTTGACCGTGGTGCTGCCCCTGACGATGGTGCGCGCCATGCCGCGAGACAGCGCCCGGTGAGCGGCTAGGCCCGCCGCGCCCGCACGCCGTAGGCGGCGCCGCGCGGCAGCGGGCCGACGTCGGCGTGGCGGCCCGGGCGCAGCGCCGCGTGCCGCTGGCCGGGACCGGCGCCGTCGCGGGCGGCGAGGATGTCCGCGACCGCTCCGGTGACGAAGCCGTAGACGGACTTGTGCAGTACGTCGACGGCGAGTTCGGCGCGTGGCCAGGTCTGCGGCGGCGCCCCCACCCCGGTGGCGTTCTCCAGGATCTGGTCGTTGGTCAACCGCACCACGGTGAACATCCCCGACGCCCACGCGCCCCGCAGACCGGCCTGCGCCATCATGCTGCGCACCACACCGACGAGCGCGCCCTGGCCGTAGTGCATCGTGAGGTTCCGCCACCGCGGCTGCCGCGCCGGGGCCTCCGGCATGCCGGTGAGCCGCGCCAGTACGCGAGCCGGCACATGGGAGTCGGGCCGCCCGGTCAGCCGCTGCTCGAGCTTCTCCGCCGCGGTCATTACCGCCGCTGCGCACCCGAGGGGGCGGGGCGGCGGAGGTGTAGGACCGGTTGCCGAGGGTAGGGAGTCCGTCGGGTCAAGACATGCGCCCTCCCGTGGTCCACGCCCCTACGATTCGGTCGAGGCGGGTGCCGATCGACAGCGGAGGCGTCATGCCGACAACAGCACTCCCCCCTCTCTCGACGGAGCCGGCGCGGACGCCGCGCCCCGACGTGACCCTTCGGCATCACCCGCTCAGGTTCGGCTCGACCCGAGCGTCGCACCACTGTGTAGCGGGCCTTTCCCCGGCGTGACCTCCTCGACACGGACAGAAATCGCGGGGCGGTGTTTCCCACCCAAACACCCGGGTAGGCCCTACTCACCCCCGAATGAATGGAGAAGGCATGTTCAATCCGTTGGATCACAAAGGGATCCCGCTGGAGAGCCAGATCCGCAACTGGCGTGAACTGAACGTCGAGCCGATCGACCCGGAGGCGGTCGACCCGTACACCCGATGCCGGATCATCACGATGAACGGCATCGAGGTGGAGGCGATCAACTTCCAGCACCAGTTCGCCCGCAACTGCCCGGACCAGGAGGTGCGCCGGCAGCTGGCCTACGTCCGGTACGTGGAGAGCCAGCAGCAGCGGGTGGTGAACTGGCTGCTGCCCGGCGTGGCGAGCGTGCTGGAGACGACGCTCGGCTACGAGCAGGTGGCGGTCGACCTCACGGCGTGGGTGGCGCGGCACGAGCCCGATCCGTACCTGAAGCAGGCGTACGAGTTCGGCGTGCTGGAGGACTTCGACCACCTGTACCGGTACGCCAACCTCTACGAGATGGTCGAGCGGCGCAAGGCCGAGAAGATTGTGAACGGGCTGACCGAGGTCATGCCGGGGCGGCCGACCGTGCAGGAGCACCGGCACCCGTTCGACGAGGTCCGCACCCCGTACGACCGCAACTCCGTGGACCCGCGCTCCAAGCTGCACGCGCTGACGATCCTCTCGGCCGAGCAGCAGGTGATGTTCTACTACATGAACGTCGGCCCGCAGTACATGGAGCCGATCGCCCGGCAGCTCTACCAGGAGATCAGCCTCATCGAGCAGGAGCACGTCACCCACTACGAGTCGCTGGTGGACCCGGGCGAGAGCTGGTGGGAGCGGCTGCTGACGCACGAGTACAACGAGTGCTGGCTCTACTACTCCTTCCTGCAGCAGGAGAGCGACCCGCGGATCAAGGCGGTCTGGGAGCTGCACCTGCAGATGGAGCTGGCCCACCTCCAGCAGGCGGCCGACCTGCTGCGCCGGCACGACGGCCGCGAGCCGGAGGAGATCGTCGGCAGCGCCGGTCTGCCCGAGCCGCTGACCTTCGAACCCAACAAGGAGTACCTGCGCCACCTGCTGGCCACCCAGGTCGACCTGACCAAGCTCGGTGAAGGGTACGTCCGGGAGGCGCACGAGCGGTTCGAGTGGATGCAGCAGCAGCTGCACGACGGCCAGCAGCCGCCCAGCGAGCAGGTCGTCGACATGCACCGGGAGCGGTTCGGCGACGAGTACCGCATCGAGACCGAGGGACCGCATCCGGTCGAGGGGCTGCGCGCCCGGGAGGGGAGCCGCAGTGCCTGACACCGACGCCCCGGCCACCCCCGGCCCCGAGGAGGACGTGGTCGACCTGCTGCTCGCCCAGCACGCGCAGATCGAGCAGCTCTTCCTGCTCGTCATCGGCAGCACCGGCGAGACCCGGCGCGACGCCTTCGACGACCTGGTCAAGCTGCTCGCCGCGCACGAGACCGCCGAGGAGGAGGTCGTGCACCCCCTCGCCCGGAACCTGCCCGGCGGTGGCGGCGACGCGATGGTCGACGACCGGCTGGACGAGGAGCGGCAGGCCAAGGAGACGTTGAAGACGCTGATCGCCGGCGGCGTGGACGCGGACGGCTTCGACACCGGGATCATCCTGCTGCGCGACGCCGTGCTCACCCACGCCCGCTACGAGGAGCGCTACGAGTTCCCGCAGCTGCGCCAGCACGTGCCCGCCGGCCGGCTGCGCTCCCTGGCCGCCGCCGTACGCGCCGCGGAGGCCACCGCGCCGACCCGGCCGCACCCGAGTGCCCAGTCCGCCAAGGGCAACCTGGCCGCCGGCCCCGCGCTGGCGGTCATCGACCGCGTCCGTGACGCGGTCCGCAAGCCGTCCGACAGCTGACCCCGGCCGGCCCGCGGAACTCACCAGAAAGGACAGAGCGTTGAGCGGCAACCAGTATCAGGAGCAGGACCCCCAGGAGCAGTACCGCGGGCCCGACGAGCAGACCGGTGGCCAGCAGTCGGCCCCCGGTACCACCCGGGAGATGCCGGACGAGCCCGACCACGGCGAGGAGAGCTACCAGGGCACCGGCCGGCTGACCGGCAAGCGCGCGGTGATCACCGGTGGTGATTCCGGCATCGGCCGGGCGGTCGCCATCGCCTTCGCCCGCGAGGGCGCCGACGTGCTGATCGCCTACCTGCCCGAGGAGGAGGACGACGCGCGGCAGACCGCGCAGCTGGTCGAGAAGGCCGGCCGCAAGGCGGTGACCGTCGCCGGGGACATCCGCGACGAGGCGCACTGCGAGGAGATCATCTCGCGGGCGGTCAGCGAACTCGGCGGTCTGGACATCCTGGTCAACAACGCGGCCTACCAGATGTCGCAGCCGGGCGGCATCACCGACATCAGCACCGAGCAGTTCGACCGGGTCATGAAGACCAACCTGTACGCCATGTTCTGGCTCTCCAAGGCGGCCGTGCCCCACCTGCGGCCCGGCTCCACCATCATCAACACCGCGTCGATCCAGGGCTACCAGCCCTCCCCCGACCTGCTCGACTACGCCACCACGAAGGCCGCCATCATCGCCTTCACCAAGGGCCTCGGCGAGAACCTGGCCGCCCAGGGCATCCGGGTCAACGCCGTCGCCCCCGGACCGATCTGGACCCCGCTGATCCCGGCCACCATGCCGGAGGAGAAGGTCGAGTCGTTCGGCAAGGACGTCCCGCTGGGCCGCGCCGGCCAGCCGGCCGAACTCGCCCCGGCGTACGTCTTCTTCGCCTCGCAGGAGTCCAGCTACATCACCGGCGAGGTGCTCGGCGTCACCGGCGGCAAGCCGCTGGCCTGACGCCACCCGATCCGCCGGCCGGCCGCCCACCCCTCGGTGGGCGGCCGGCCCCGTCACGGTCGCCGGCTGGACGGCCTCGCCGCCGTCGAGCGCTCGGGCCGGCACGATTTCCGGTGGCGCTGCAAAGCGGCCGTTGCGAGACTCTCCGCTGTGCGAGAGCCGGACCGTTTCCGAGCCGCCGTCAGCAGGTGGGCGGCCGGCGGCGCCGGCTCCGCGGCGGCCGCCACCGTGGCCCGCGAGCTGGCCGGGGACGGCCTGACCACGGTCGTCCTCGTCGAAGGGGTCAGCGACCAGAGCGCGGTGGAGGCGCTGGCTGCTCGGCACGGCCGGGACCTGGCCGGCGAGGGCGTGTGCGTCCTGCCGATCGGGGGCGCGATGGGCGTCGGCCGGTTCCTGCGGCTCTTCGGCGCGCAGGGGCTCACCGTGAACGTGCGGGGGCTCTGCGACGAGGCCGAGGAGGGCTGGTTCCGGCGCGGGCTGGAGCAGGCGGGCGCCGGTGCCGGCCTGACCCGGTCCGCAATGGAGGCGCTCGGCTTCTACGTGTGCGTCGCCGACCTCGAGGACGAACTGATCCGCGCGCTCGGCACGACGGGTGTCGAGCACGTCCTCGCCGTCGAAGGGGACCTGGCGAGGTTCCGGGTCTTCCAGAACCAGCCCGCGCAGCGCGGGCGAACGATCGAGCGGCAACTGCGCCGCTTCATGGGTACGACCAGCGGCCGCAAGGCGCGGTACGCCCGCGCCCTCGTCCGCGCCCTCGACCCGCAGCGCATTCCCCGGCCGCTGGAGCAGCTGCTCGCCCCCTGACCAGCCACGCCGGGCCGATCGCAGGTACGCCGGCCGGGGTCAGGACACCGTGAGCAGCAGCCGGCCCACGAAGGAGGTCTGCAGCCGACGGTGCGCCTCGGCCGCCTGTCCCAGCGGGAACTTCTCGGCGACGTGCACCTGGAACGGTGCCGCCTCGATGAGCTCGTTGAGGCGCTGCAACTGGCGGGGGCCGGTCTCGCCGTCGTACGCCCGGACCGTCACGCCGGGCCGCTCGCCCGGCTCGGGTTGCACCCCGTGGGGGTACCCGAGCACCCCGCCGTCGCGCAGCGCCTCGGCGAGCTTGTCCAGCGTCCTGCCGCCGACCATGGCGAGCAGGCCGTCGACGCCGTCCGGCGCCACCTCCCGGATCCGCCCGAGCACCGCATCGAGGTCACCGTGACCGTCGAGGGCCACATCGGCGCCGAGGCGGGTCACCAGCGCCACGCCCTCCGCCCCGGACGCCACGGCGACCACGTTGAGCCCCTGCCGCTTGGCCAGCTGCACGGCCAGGTGGCCCTGCCCGCCGCTCGCACCGAAGATCAGCAGCCAGGCGCCGGCGGGAAGTCCGAGCACGTCCAGTCCCGTCAGGGCGGTCAGCGCGTCGGTCGGCATGGCCCCGGCGTGCTCCACCGACAGGCCCGCCGGCAGCTTCGCGACGTACTGCGCCTTGGTCGCCGCGTACTCGGCGTAGAAGCCGCCCTTCGGCCGGGTGTAGCCGTACACGTAGATCATGTCGCCTACGGCGACGTTGCTCACCTGCCCGCCGACGGCGGCGACGGTGCCGGCGGCCTCGGCGCCCGGCACCATCGGAAACGAGGCGCCCTCGGGCACCAGCGCGCCCTCCCGGTGCAAGGCGTCCCACACCCCCACGCCGGCGCTCCACACCTTGACCAGTACCTCGTCGTCGCCGATCTTCGGCACCGGCAGTAAGCGCAGAGTGATCACCTCCGGACCGCCGAACTCGTCGAAGCCCGCGGCCTGCATCCGCTCCGGCACGTCGCCGTCCGCCATCTGGAATCCTCTCCGCCCCGCCTGCCGTGCCGGCACCGGCATCGTCGAACGCAGCATGCCGTGCCCCCGTCGCCGCGGGTTCCGGCCCGAGCGGCGTTCACCCGGTCGGGCTACCGCTGCGGACGGCCGGTGTCCCCGACCCGCCGGTTCGCACCGGTCCCGGGATCGATCGGCAGCGGTAAGATCGCTGCCACCCCGGCGAAGACTGTCGCCTCCCCCACCCGGAGTCCGCATGTCCGCGCAGCCAGCCGCCGACGTCACCCGCTCCCGCGGGCATCGCCTGCCGCACGGTCCCGGCCCGGTCGGATTCCTTCGTCGGCGCCGGGCCGATGGTTCTTACCGAGGCCTGCGCCGAGCCCTGGCCGTCGTGTGCCTGATCGCCGCGGCCGGGGTGCCGGCCGGATCGTCGGTGGCCGACACCACCGCTTCCACGACCCTGCGGGTGCTCCAGCTGAACCTCTGCAACAGCGGCCGCGCCGGCTGCTACACCGGCCGATCGGTGACCGAGGCCGCCGAGGTGATCAGCGCCGAGGTGCCCGACCTGGTCACCCTCAACGAGATCTGTCAGGACGACGTGGACACGCTGGAGCGCCCGTTCGCGGGCGTCCATCCCGGCGGCACAGTCGTGTCCGCCTTCAAGGCGGCTGGTGACCGCCCCAGCGGCGCCGTCACCCGCTGCCGTAACGGCCAGCCGTACGGCATCGGCCTGCTGGCCCGTCTTCAGTCGCCGTACCCGCGGCACACGGTGCACAGCGGGATCCACCCGACGCAGGACGTCACGGACCCGGAGGAACGGGCCTGGCTCTGCGTCCATGTTCCCGGGGCGTTGCACGCCTGCACCACACACCTGGCGGCCACCAGCGCCCCGGTCGCCCTCGCCCAGTGCGCCCACCTGCTCGGCACCGTCGTACCGGAGATCCGCAGGAGCGCCGGATACGCGCCCACCGTGCTGGGCGGAGACCTCAACCTCCGGTACGGCGGCTCCCCCGACGTCCGGTCGTGCGTGCCGCCGGGCTATCTGCGGATCGACGACGGCGCGGTGCAACAGCTCATGGCGACAACCGACGTCACGATCTGCTGCAGCAGGTCGATCGGCATGCGCGGGGCGACCGACCACCCGGGACTCCTGGCCACCCTCACGATCGACGGCCGGCGGCCCGCCTGGGCCGCCACCGCGCTGCGCCGGGCGCCGGCCCGCGTCGCCGTCGAGCCCGCCGAGAGGTCACCGGGCAGGCCACTGCCCGACAGCGCCGGTCAGCCCGCCGTCACCGGTCGCTGACGAGCGCGTCCGGGGCCCGCATCCGCCAGGCGTCGGTGACCAGCTCCCCCAGGCGCTCGACATCGACCTTCGCCAGCCGCAGCATCACCAGCGGCCACCCGTCGTAGCCGGGCGTGGTGAAGAAGAGGTCGGGCTCGCCGAGGAGGAGGGCCTGCTTCTCGGCCTCGTCACCGACGAAGAGCACCGCTATGTCGGTCCGGATCACCCGTGGCCTGCCCGGCCTGCGCTCCGGGTAGGACCAGACGAATCCCTTGTCGGCGACCCGGAAGTCGAAGCCATCGCTGTCGACCTCCACGACGTGCGGCAGGGCCAGGGCTATGCGACGGACGTCATCGGCGTCAGCCATCGGCGTCCCTCCCGGATCGGATCCTCACAGGGGTGGAGGTTACGCGCCGGCACCGACATCGCGGCGAGGGTTCAGGCCAGGGTGCGGCCGAGGAATCCCCGGATGTACCCGGCGATCACGTCCAGGTGGCTGTCCAGCGCGAAGTGCCCGGCGTCGATGAGATGGATCTCGGCGTCCGGGAGGTCCCGCTGGTACGCGGTGGCGCCCGGCGCGATGAAGATCTCGTCGTTGCGGCCCCAGACCGCGAGCAGCGGAACCTTGCTGTCCCGGAAGTACTGCTGTGCCTTGGGGTAGAGGTCGAGGTTCGTCTTGTAGTCGACTACCAGTTGCTTCTGGATGTCGATGTTGCCGGGCCGATCGATGATGCTCTGGGCGTGCTGCCAGCCGTCGGGGCTCACCAGGGTCGGGTCGGGCACCCCGTGGTAGAACTGCCAGCGGGTGGTCTCGGGGGTGAGCACCTTCTCGAGACCGGGCGTCGTCTCGGGTCCCGGATCCTTCGCGTAGGCGAACAGCGGCGCCCAGAACTTCTCGCCGAAGCCGTCCATGTAGGCGTTGCCGCTCTGGGTGATGATCGCGCTGATGCTCTGCGGATCGCGCAGCGCCAGCCGCAGGCCGACCGGTGCGCCGTAGTCGTGCATGTAGAACGCGAACTTCTTGATCTTGAGGTGGGCGAGGAGCTTCGCCGTGACGTCGGCCAGCGCGTCGAAGGTGTAGGGGAAGGACTCCGGCGGCGGTGCCGCGGAAGAGCCGTAACCGATCATGTCGGGGGCGACGACGTGGTAGCGGTCCCCCAGCAGGGGGATCAGGTCACGGAACATGAACGAGCTGCTCGGGAAGCCGTGCAGCAGCACGAGCGCGGGCGCCTGCGGCGGGCCGGCCTCCCGGAAGAAGACGTCCAAGCCGTCGATCTGCGTGGTGCGGTGGTGCACGGGCACCATGCCGTTCCTCCTGGTCAGCCTGGGGGTGTCCGACGTCGGCACCGCTCTGCGGGTGTGCCTGCTCAGCCGGTTCGAGTATCACGGCCGGCACCGCCCCCACCGGGCGCCGGACGGCAGCGTCATCCTTACGGGTACCGGCCGGACGACCGCGCCGGCGCCTGGTCCGGCGGGTGCCCGACGCGTGACCGGCAGGGGATCGCGGAAGTCCCGCAGGCTGCCACTGAACCCTCGGATAATGCGGGAGTGAGGCTGTGCGCCGGTCCGGAAGGAGCAGCCGTCGGATGAGCACGATGCACGCCGTGAGAGCTCACGCCAGGGGCGGTCCCGAGCAGCTCGTGTACGAGGAGGCGCCACGTCCCGAGCCGGGGCCCGGTGAGGTGCTGGTGGCCGTGAAGGCCGCCTCCATGACACCCCACGAACTCACCTGGCCGGAAACCTGGACGTACCGCTCGGACGGGACGGGGCCCGAGCGCACCCCGATCATCCCGTCGCACGAGTTCTCCGGGATCGTCGCGGCGTCGGGCCCCGGGGTGCAGAGCCCCGCGGAGGGAGAGGCCGTCTACGGCTTGATCCCCTTCACTCGCAACGGGGCGGCCGCCGAGTACGTCGTGCTGCCCGCAGACATCGTGGCGGCCAAACCCGCCACGATCGACCACGACCACACCGCGGCGCTGCCACTGGCCGCGCTGAGCGCCTGGCAGGCCCTGGTCGACCACGCCGGCCTGCGGGCCGGCCAGCACGTGCTGGTGCAGGGCGGCGCCGGCGGCGTGGGGAGCTACGTGGTGCAGCTCGCGGCCGGCCTCGGTGCGCACGTGAGCGCCACGGCGGCGGCGGCCGACCTGGAGTTCGTGAAGGATCTCGGCGCCGAGCAGGCCATCGACTACGCGCAGGACCGCTTCGAGGATCACGTCCGGGACGTGGACGTCGTCGTCGACATGGTCGGGGGATCCACCCAGTCGCGATCGTGGTCGGTCCTGAAGCCCGGCGGCATCCTGGTCACCCTCTCCACGCCTCCGGACCAGGAGGAGGCGGCTCGGCACGGTGTCCGGGGGGTGTACTTCATCGTCGAGCCCGACCGGGACGCGTTGCGCTCCATCGCCGAACTCGTCGACGACGGCCGGTTGCGGCCGGTGGTGGACCGCGTCCTGCCCCTCGCCGAGACACGCTCGGGTTACCAGGCGCTCGAGACGGGCAAACGCCGCGGCAAGATCGTCATCCACGTCGCCGACTAGGCATGCTCCTGGCCGGTCCGGGTAGTCGGGCGGGTGCCGTACGCATCCATTGGTGACCATGGTTTCCTGGCCGATGGCCTCAGCGCCGTCCTGGTGGACCGTGGTGGCTCCGTCAACTGGTGGTGTCCCACGCGGTTCGACGGCCCGTCGGTGTTCGGACGACTGCTCGACGAGGGCGCAGGGCACTGGACGATCCGGCCCGAGGGCGACTTCAGCGTCGATCGTGCCTACCTGGCCAATTCACTCGTGCTCCGTACCGTCTTCACCACCGCGACCGGATCCGTCGCGGTGACCGACGCCCTGGCGCTGGCGCCCGGGGCGCGGGGCCACGACGTCGGGTGGGGGTCGCCCCGGGTGCTGGCGCGCGTCGTGCGCGGGCTCTCGGGTGAGGTGCGGATGGTCGTGCACTACCAACCACGGTTCGAGTACGGCCGGGTGACACCGCGTCTGATGCAGCAGGACGGCGCCCTGGTCGCCAGCGCCGGCGCAGATCGTCTCGACCTGCGTTCCGGCACACCCCTGTCGCCCACCTCGGGCGAGGCGCGCGGCGCCTTCACCGTGCGCGCCGGCGAGGTTCGGGAGTTCACCCTCGGCTACGCGCCGGCGTACGGCGCCGGTCCGCCCGCGGTGCTGGGGGCCGAAGATGTGGTGGCGAACGCGGTCGCCGGCTGGCGGTCCTGGACCGACCTCCACCCCTACCGGGGCCGGTATGCCGAGCAGGTCCAGCTCAGCGCGTTGGTGGTGCAGGGCATGACGTACCGGCCCAGTGGCGCCGTGGTGGCGGCGGCGAGCACCTCCCTGCCGGAGGAGCTGGGCGGTCAGCGCAACTACGACTACCGCTACGTGTGGGTGCGGGACTTCAGCTTCACCCTTGAGGCGCTCTGGCGGACGGGCTGCTCGGAGGAGGTCAACCGACAGTTCGGGTGGATGGCCCGGTCGATGGGCGTGGCCGAGGACCCGACGGTGCCCATCATGTACGGCGTCGAGGGCGAGCGTGATCTCACCGAACACAGCCTTGAGCACCTGGCGGGCTACGCCGACAGCAGGCCGGTGTTGATCGGCAACGACGCATGGCAGCAACGGCAGACCGATGTGCTCGGGGAGGTGCTCTGCGCGGCCTGGCTGATGCGGGAGCACCTCGACCCGATGGAGCCGGAGATCCGCCGGCTGCTGCGGGCGCTGGCCGACCGGGCGGCGCGGGAGTGGCGGCTTCCGGACTCCGGGATGTGGGAGGCGCGTGGCCCGGAGCACCACTACGTGTCGTCGAAGGTGCAGTGCTGGACGGCCCTGGACCGGGCGGTCCGCTTCGGCGCCCGGCTCGCTGCCCGCGAGGACGTCGCCCGCTGGGCGGCGGCCCGGGACGAGGTGCGGCGAGAGGTGCTGGCCCGGGGCTGGAACGACCGGATCGGGGCCTTCACCGGCACCTTCGACAGCGACGACCTGGATGCCTCGGCGCTGCTGATGCCCCTGGTCGGGTTCCTCCCCGGCGACGACCCCCGGATACGCTCCACGATCGCGGTGGTCGAGCAACGGCTGGCCCACGACGGCCTGCTGCGCCGCTGGGAGGGCGATCCCGCCGGCTTCCTCATCTGTTCCTTCTGGCTGGTGGGCTGCCTGGCGCTGGCCGGCGAACGGGAGCGCGCCACCCAGCTCTTCGAGCGGCTCGCCGACCAGGTCAACGACCTGGGCCTCTTCGCCGAGCAACTCGACCCGTTCACCGGGCAACCGCTCGGCAACTTCCCGCAGGCCTTCTCGCACATCGGCCTCATCAACGCAGCGGTGGGACTCGCCGACCTGGACGCCGGGCAGCCGACGCTGTCCCCGGCGCCGGAGCGGGGCATCCCCGCCGACTGGGGCCAGCGGTTACCGGGCGGCACACCGACACTGTGAGCGCATCAGGCAGGCCGGCCTTCGTTCAGCATGGCCACCGAGACGTCCCACAGCCGTTCGGCGTTGCCGGGGTCGAGGGCGTAGTCGGCCACGCCGGTCCACTCGATCTGATCCTTGACGAGCTCGGGATCGTACGGCTCGGCCTCGTTGACGTTCTCGAAGTAGCGCCCACCGACCCCTTCGAGCAGGGGCGAGGCCGCGGCCAGGACCGACGTGGCGGCGCCCTGCTCGACGGTCTTCCACGGATAGCGATCGAAGATCGCCTGGATCTCGGGGTCGGGATCGGTCTGGTGACGCTGGAGATTGGTACGGATGCCGCCGGGCATGACGGCGTTGGCGGTGATCCCGGAGGCCGCCCAGCGTCGGGTCGCCTCGACCGCGAAGAGGACGTTGGCGGTCTTGGACTGCCCGTACGCCGTCCAAGGGTCGTACTGCCGGCTCGTGTAGTGGATGTCCTCGAAGACCACCGGCGACTGCAGGTGCCCGTTCGAACTCACCGCCACGATCCGGGCGTTGCCGGCCGCGGCCAGCCAGTCGTGCAGACCGCAGGCCAGCCCGAAATGCCCCAGGTGATTCGTGGCGAACTGCAGCTCCCAGCCCTCCGGCGTGCGCTGCGGCTCGGGCAGCGCCATGATTCCGGCGTTGTTGACCAGGATGTGCAGCGGACCGCGCCACGCCGCCGCGAACGCCGCGACCGAGGAGCGATCGGACAGGTCGAGCGGCGCGACGGCAAGCCCCCGGTTCCCCGTGTTCCTGGCGATCTCGGCGGCTGCCCGCTCGCCGGCCGCGACGTCGCGGACCGCCAGGGTGACCTCAGCCCCTGCCGCGGCCAGGGCGCGGGCCGTCTCGGTGCCGATGCCGGAAGCGGCGCCGGTGACGACGGCCCGCTTGCCGGTCAGGTCGACGCCGGCGAGGACGTCGTCGGCGGTCGACTGACGGTCGAACGGCGTGGTGATTCGTCTGTTCTCGGTCACGATGATCGGTCCTGAGGATCGTGGCGATCTGGGCATGACATGACAGCAGCGGCGCGGTGCCGCCCCCTGGGAACGCATCACCAACGTACTGGCCCACAGCCGCGCGGCGGCCCCGAACGGGCAGGGCAGCGCCGCCCACCTACAGGCGGGCGCCCGCCCCGACGGCCAGCACCAGCAGCAGCAGGGCGCCCGTGGCGGCGCTGAGCACGGCGACCCGCGACGCGCGCACGGGACGGGCGGCCAGCCGATGCGTCCCGAAGGCGTACACGGCACCGCCGCACGCCGACAACGCGGCAACGGTCATCAGGAGCAGCACGCCGTCCGGCATCACCTGGTCGCCGCCTTCCCTCTCGTGCCTCACCCCCAGCCAACCTCCCCTCGCCGTCGAGCGCCTGAAAACCCGTGGAACAACAGGTGTGCGGGGGATTTCATCCGCCCGCCGACGCAGGGTCCGCGTCGGCAGCCAGCGCGAGAACCTCCCGCGCCACGGGGAGCGCGGCCTCGCGGTGCGCCGCGACGAGTCCGATCCGGGTGCGGCGGTCGAGCAGGTCGTCGACGGTGAGGGCGAGTTCGTGGCGGGCGGCCCAGAGCAGTTCGGCGCCGGTGACCGGGATGTCGGGGCCGATCGGCCGACGGAGTTCGGCCGGCGCCTCGGCCAGCACGGCGACCGCTTCGGTGCCGTACCGCGCAACGAGCCGGCGCGGCGCGGGGACCCGGGCCAACTGGGCCCGGCTCGCGGCGCCGGGCAGCGGAAGACGGCGGGTACGGCAGGCGCCGGCGGCGAGGCGGCGCCGGCGGACGGCGGTGTCGACGGCGTCCTGCGCCATCCGCCGGTAGGTGGTCAGCTTGCCGCCGACCACGCTGATGATCCCGTCCGGGTCGTCGATGACGGCGTGCCGGCGGGAGAGGTCGGCGGTGCGGGCGTCCGCGTCGGCGAGCAGCGGACGGAGTCCCGCGAAGGCGCCGAGCACGTCGCTGGGGCGCAGGGGCTGGTCGAGGACGCTGTTGAGCACGTCGAGCAGGAATGCGATGTCGGCGTCGGCGGGCTCCGGCACGTCCGGCACCGGTCCGTCCAGCGCTTCGTCGGTCAGCCCGGCGTAGACCAGGCCGTCGGTCTGGGGCAGGGCGAAGACGTAGCGGGTGAACTGCCCGGGCACCGGGATGGTCAGGCCGGTCCAGAGCCCGCCCAGGCGGGCGGCGGACAGGACGATGTGGGTGCCGCGGGAGGGGCGCAGGCGTACGTGCGGCGTCAGGTCGCTCGCCCACACTCCGGCGGCGTTGATCACGACGCGCGCGGTGACGTGCAGCCGGGCCCCGGTGCGGGTGTCCTCGATGGTGGCGCCGTCGCGGTGCAGTTCGGTGGCCCGGCAGCGGGGCAGGATGCGGGCGGATCGCGCCGCGGCGGCGCGGGCCAGGCCGACGACCAGCCGGGCGTCGTCGCAGAGCTGGCCGTCCCAGGACAGGTGGGCTCCGCGGAGGCCGGCCGGGCGCAGCGCCGGTGCCATCGCGCTCGCCTCGGCCGGGCCGAGCCGGCGGGTGCCCGGCAGGGTCCGGCGGGAGGTTCCGGCACAGGTGCGCAAGAGGTCTCCGGCCCGCAGGCCGGCGGCCGCGGCGCGGTCCTGCCAACCGGTGGTGTAGCCGGTGGCGGCGAGCAGCATCGGCAGCGGGCGCGTCAGGTGCGGGGCGGTCCGGGTCAGCAGGACGTGGCGTTCGACGGCGCTCTCGTAGGCGATTCCGACCTGGCCGTGGGCGAGGTAGCGCAGGCCGCCGTGGACGAGCTTGGAGCTCCACCGGGAGGTGCCGTGGGCGAGGTCGTTGGCGTCGACGGCGACCACGGACAGGCCGCGGCTCGCGGCGTCGAGCGCCACCCCGGCGCCGGTGACGCCCAGCCCGACGACGAGGACGTCGACGACGTTGCCGGCGGCCAGCTCGGTCAGGTCCCGCTCACGGCCTGCGCCGGTCAGCGATGCGTTCACACGCCCTCCTTGCGCTCAAGTGACATTCGATGTAACTCTGTCACACATGGATGTACAAGGGGAAGCGTCGAGCACCGGCTGGGCCCGCTGGGGAACCGCCAAGGACGTGCAGCTGCCGGACTCCGCGTCGCGACTGCTGGCGCAGGTGCTCGACCTGACGCCCCCGCCGTCGGTCGTGGCACTGGCGGCGGTTGCGGTGCCGGACTGCGAGCTGGACGGCGCGGTCCTCGACGCGCTGCGGCAGGTGGTCGGCGACGGGCACGTGATCACCACCCAGGAGGCGCGGGTACGCCACGCCTCGGGAATGTCGACGCCGGACCTGCTGCGGGAACGGCACGGTGACGTACGCCGGGCCCCGCAGGCGGTGATCCGCCCGGCCGACCACGACCAGGTGGTCGCCGTCCTCGACGTCTGCTCCCGGCTCGGGGTGGCCGTGGTCCCCTTCGGTGGCGGCACCTCGGTGGTGGGTGGGCTGACCCCCTCCGCGGCTCGGCACGTCGCCCTCGACCTGGGCCGGCTGAACCAGCTCCTCGCCGTCGACCCGGTGTCCCGGACCGCCACCCTGCAGGCGGGGCTGCGCGCCCCGCAGGCCACCGAACTGCTGGCCGAGCACGGGTTCACCCTCGGCCACGTCCCCCAGTCGTACGAGTACGCCACCATCGGCGGATTCGCCGCCACCCGCTCGTCCGGCCAGGCGTCGGCCGGCTACGGCCGCTTCGACGACATGGTGATGGGGTTGACCGTCGCCACGCCCCGGGGCACGGTCCGAGTGGGCCGGGCACCCGCCTCGGCCGCCGGTCCAGACCTGCGGCAGCTCTTCCTGGGCAGCGAGGGGACGCTCGGCGTCATCACCGACGTCACCGTGCGGGTACGTCCGCTGCCCGCGCGGTCACACTACGAGGGCTGGCGGTTCGAGTCGTTCGCCGACGGCCTGCACGCGGTACGCCGGCTGGCGCAGGACGGACCGCGCCCCACGCTGCTGCGGCTCTCCGACGAGATGGAGACCATGATCGGGGCGGCGGGCTCCGGACGCTCGGAGGGAGGCTGCCTGCTGGTCGCCGGGTACGAGGGCGAGGCGGTCCTGCCCACCGTCGAGGCCGCCGCCGACGTGCTGACCGCGCACGGCGGGGTGCCGCTGGGTGAGGAGGCCGGGCAGCAGTGGGCACGGCACCGCTTCGACGCCCCCTACCTGCGGGACGCGCTGCTGGACGCCGGGGCGTTCGCGGAGACGCTGGAGACCGCGGCGTACTGGTCGGCGCTGCCGGAGGTGCACGGCCGGGTCCGCCAGGCGATCGTCGACGCGCTGCCCGACGGGGCGCTGGTGCTGGGTCACGTCTCCCACGTCTACGAGACCGGCGCCTCGCTGTACTTCACGGTGATCTGCTCGCCCGGATCGGACCCGATCGGCCGCTGGCGGGCGGCGAAGGCGGCGGCCAGCGAGGCGATCGCCGCCACCGGCGCCACGATCAGCCACCACCACGGAGTCGGCGCGGACCACCGCAGCTGGTACGCCGCCGAGATCGGCGACGTCGCCGTGGACCTGCTCCGGGCGGTCAAGCAGCATCTGGACCCGGCGGGCATCCTCAACCCCGGCATCCTGGTGCCGTGAGGTGCGCGCCTTCACCGTGATCCTCGGGCCGGCCGCGCGCCGAGGACTGTCCCGCGTGATGCCGGTGGCCCACCAGCTCCGCGCCGCCGGCGCGCGCATCCGGGTGGAGTACACGCAGACCGCCGAGCAGGCCCGCCAGCGCGCCGCCGCCGCGGTGCAGGACGACGAGGTGGTCGTCGCCGCCGGCGGTGACGGCACCATCCGGCTGCTCGCCGGGGTGGTCGCCGACCTCGGCGGCCTGCTCGGCGTCATCCCGGCCGGGCGCGGCAACGACTTCGCCCGCCAGCTGCGTTTGCCGCACTCCCCCGACGCCGTCGCCGACCTGCTGCTGCACGGCGAGCCCCGGCACCTCGACGTGCTCCGCGTCGCCGGTCAGACGGTCGTCGGCAGCGTCTACACGGGCGTCGACGCGGCCGCCAACGAACTGGCCAACCGGTCCCGCCTGCCCGCGTCGCTGGTGTATCCCACCACCGGACTGCGGGCGCTGCTGCGCTGGAAGCGGACCCGGTACACGATCACCGTGGACGGCCGGACGGAGGAACTGCACGCCTACACGGTGGTGGTGGCCAACTGCGGATACTACGGCCGCGGGCTGCACATCGCCCCGACGGCGCGGCCCGACGACGGGGCGCTGGACGTCGTCGTGGTCCGGCACGCGCCGAAGCTGCTGTTCCCGGTCGTGCTGCGACAGATGCGCGCCGGCTGGCACCTCGGACGCCGGCAGGTCACGTCCTACCGCGGCAGCTCGGTCACGGTACGCGCCGACCGGCCGGTGATCGCGTACGGCGACGGCGACCCGGTCGGCCGGGGCGACCGGGTGCACGTCGAGCTCCGCCCGCGC
This sequence comes from Micromonospora sp. URMC 105, assembly GCF_051386295.1. Taxonomy (NCBI): domain Bacteria; kingdom Bacillati; phylum Actinomycetota; class Actinomycetes; order Micromonosporales; family Micromonosporaceae; genus Micromonospora; species Micromonospora sp. URMC 105. The sequence continues at coordinate 40,638 of NZ_JBPQTL010000031.1, forward strand.
GCACTACGGATCATCTGCGGCTAGGTGTGCTGTCCGGCCGTAGGTATCCGTCGACCAGCCGGGCCAGTTCCCGGTCGAACTCGGCGACCGGCACGTCGTCGGCGACCGTGCGGAGGGACAGCACGAAGGACTGCGTGGCCAGGTAGACCATGCGGGCCAGCACCTCGGCGTCGTCGGCGCGGACCGAGCCGTCCTGGTGGCCGTCGGTCAGCGCCGCCACGAGGAAGCGCAGCATCTCGTCCTGGCCGTTGCCACGCCGATCGAGCAGGTACGGCAGCAGCACCTCGGGATCGACGTCGCGGATCTTGCAGAGCAGCGGGTGACTCCGGAGCACCCGGGCCGCCGACACCACCCGCGAGACCAGCCGGGACCGGGCCGAGCCCGCGCTCCCGTCGTCCGCGGCCTCCACCAGCACCTGATGCCACTCCCGGTTCATCAGGTCCCCGATCAGCGACTGCACGTCCGGCCAGCGCCGGTAGACCGTCATCCGCGAGACCCCGGCACGGCGCGCCACGTCGGTCAGCGTCGTGCGACGCACCCCGTAGGCGAGGACGCAGTCCCGGGCAGCGTCCAGGACCGCGTCCTCGACGCCGCGCTCGCCGGGCTGGCTCACCTCCACCACGCCGAATGTCTACCACGCTCCCCGCTGCGGCGGCCGACCCGGCCGAGTGGCGCGGCGGCGGCAGGCCGCCGTCGCCCCCGGCAGGCGCCGCCGGCGGCACCGGATCTTGTCGGGGGCGGTGGTTAGCGTGTGCCCACTGTCGCCGCGCCGGCCACGTCGGGCCGGTCGCTGACCCCTCGGAGGCCCCCATGTCGCAGGAGACGACCTACCTCGAACTGTCCGAGGTGGACGGTGCGCACAAGTTCTACGAGGTCGTCGTCTCCGACGCCACACTGACCGTGCGCTACGGCCGGATCGGCGACCAGGGCCAGGTGAAGACGAACGCCTATCCGGACAACGCGCGGGCCCGGGCGGCCGCGGCGAAGAAGATCGGGGAGAAGATCCGCAAGGGGTACGCCCCGGCGGTCCCCGGCGTCAGGCAGAAGCGCAGCGTCTCCCGGCGGCAGATCGTCAGCACCCGCTCCACCGCCCGCACCGCCCCGGTGCTCTGGCGCTACGACTCCGGCGCCCCCGCCTTCGGCATCTTCGTCGACGGGCAGCACTGCATGGTGGGCAACGAGCACGGGGTGATCACCACCCTCGGCCACGACGCCCAGGTGCGCAGCCAGGTCCGCCTACCCGACGGGGTGAAGTGCATCGTCGCCGACGACGCCTGGACCTACGCCGGCTGCGACGACGGCAACGTCTACGACCTCTCCGGCAAGGTGCCCCGGGTGGCGTACGCGATCGCCCCGGAGATCGACATCTACTGGCTGGACATCCACGACGGCGTCCTGGGCGTCTCGGACGCCGACGGTGGGATCGCGGCGATCGACCACGAGGACGAGTTCCTCTGGCGCCGGCCTGGTCGGGGCCGCTCCGCCTGGATGGTGCGCTGCGACACCGAGGCGCTCTACCACGGCCATTCCCAGGGGGTGACCGGCTACGACTGGCGTACCGGCCGCGAACTGTGGCACACCAGGACCGGTTCGGTGCTGTTCGGGTGGCAGGAGCGCGGCAGCGTGTTCGCCGGGACGAGCACCCGTGAGGTGGTGCGGCTGGCCAAGGACGGCCGGGTCGAACGCAGCTACCGCTGCGACGCCCCGGTGTTCTCCTGCGCGACGGCCGAGGGCGGCCGGTACGTCTTCGCCGGCGACAGCCAGTCCTCGATCTACTGCTTCGATGCGGCGGGCACCCGGCTGTGGAAGCTCGGCACCGGCTGCGGCTCGGCGTACTCCATGCAGTACCACGACGACCGGCTCTACGTCGTCACCACCGGCGGCCACCTGGCCTGCATCGACGCCAGTGAGCCGGCGATCCGCGCGGCCGAGGTCGGCGACGTGCCGCAGGTGCGGGACGTCAAGGCGCCCCGCCAGGCACCGCGGACCGTGGAGCCGACGGTGCTGGAGGTGACCAGCGACGCCGGGGCGGGCGTCGTCGTGCAGTGCCTGGACGATCGGGGGCGGCTGCGGGTCCAGGTGGTCTCCGACGGCTACCGGCGCGACTGGTCGGTGCAGTTCCCCAAGGGCATCCGCGAGCCGGGCGCCCGCTACCTGGTGACCGAGGTCCGCGAGTCCGGCCGAGGTGGGTTCTACCGGGCGTACGGCGACATCCGCCGGCTGCGCTGAGCGGCCGCCCGCCCCGACGTCTCGCGGGCGGGACCGAGTGCGTTCTCGAGACCCGACGGGCCGGCCTCGGACTAGGCTGCGAATGAGCGGGCCCTGGTGGGGGCACGGTCGGCAGCTCCGGCCCGACACCATCGGCTCGGGCGACATCCTGAACCGGGGGTAATGGTGGGCGACCGGTACGACTCCTACGCCGAGCTGGCCGCCGCCGAAGAGGAGGGCGTGGACTACACCCGGACGGTGCTCGACCAGCCGACGACGTCGTGGGCGGCCATCGCGATCCACGGCGGCGGCATCGAAGAGGGCAGCGGAGAGCTGGCGCTGGCCGTGGGCGACGGGCTGATGGCCACCTACGTGTTCGCCGGCATCAGATCCCGGCACAACTCCGATCTGCACATCACCTCCATCGACTTCGACGATCCGCAGTGCCTGGCGGTGGTCGCAGGAGCGGACAACACCGTCTCCTTCCACGGCTTCACCGGCCCGGCCGACGAAGCCGAGACCGCCGTCGGGGGCCTGGACGGCGACCTCGAACGAGCGATTGCGGCCGCGCTGGCCGACAGCGGGTTCACGGTCACGTCGGGTTCGAGGGAGATATCCGGCACCAACCCCCGCAACATCTGCAACAAGAACAGGCGAGGCGCCGGGGTGCAGCTGGAGCTGTCCCAAGCCCTCCGCAAGTCGTTCTTTCCCGGCGGCGACCTGTCTCGGACGACCCGGGAGTCGGGGCAACGGACGCAGCGCTTCTACGACTACGTCGAGGCCGTCCGGTCGGTGGTGGGGGCGGCCTGACCGCCCACGGCGAGGGGACGCGCGACCGCACGCACCCCCTGCTGCGCCGTCGGTGACGGTATGGCAGGGGGTGCGTCGCAGGTCCGGCGGCGTCAGTTGCTCGTGGCGGCCTCGATCACGAGGTCGGCGATGACGTCGGGGTGCGAGACGGCGACGGAGTGCGAGGCGTTCTCGACCTGGACGGTGTGGCGGGAGCCGGCCCGGTCGGCCATGAACTGCTGGGCGGCGACGGGGATGTTGTTGTCGGCTCCCGCGAGCGCGAACCAGGACGGGATCGACTTCCAGGCGGGCGCGCCGGAGCCCTCGCCGAGAGCGGCGTCGCGGATCGGGCGCTGGGTGACGGCGGCGAGGGCGGCCTCGGCGGGCGCGAGGTCGGCGGCGAACTGGCGGTGGAAGGCGTCCTGCCGGATGTAGAGATCGTGGCTGCCGTCCCCCAGCGGGACCGGCGGCGCCAGGGCGTCACCGAGCGTGCTGCCGGGGAACTGGCCGGACAGGCCGAGCGCGGTTTCCCCGGCGTCGGGGGCGAAGGCCGCGACGTACACCAGCGCCGTGACGTCGGGGTTGCCCACCGCGGCGTTGGTGATCACCGCTCCGCCGTAGGAGTGGCCGACGAGGACGACCGGGCCGGACACCGTGGCGAGCAGCTGCTTCAGGTAGTCGGAGTCGGAGATCAGGCCGCGCAGGGGGTTCGCCGGGGCGACGACCGGGTAGCCGCGCTGCTGCAGCCGCGACACCACGCCGTGCCAGCTCGACGAGTCGGCGAACGCTCCGTGCACGAGGACCACGGTCGGCTTGGCAGCGCGGTGGCCGTCGTCGGCCTTCGCGGTGGAGGGGCGGGAGGCGGTGCCGAGACTGGCGATCATCCCGACGCCGGCGAGCGCGGACAGGCCCAGCAGGTGGCGAAGACGCATGACGACTCCTCGTTTCCGAGCGAGAGAACGGTCGTTCTCTCTGTTGGTGGAGAGAATAGTCGTTCTACCCCCGAGGGCAATGTGACGTGGACCATGTCGCGCCCCGGGGGGTGAAGTACTGGCAGAACGAACAGTCTCTCCTTACGCTCGGGGGATGACGTCACGCCCAAAGCAGGAGCTCCACCCCAGGGACCGGCTGCTCGCCACGGCCTCGGAGCTGTTCTATGCCCACGGCCTGCACACGGTGGGCGTGGATCGGCTGGTCAGCGAGGCCAAGGTGACCAGGGCGACCTTCTACCGCCACTTCCCGGCGAAGGAGGACCTGATCGTGGCCTATCTGAGGAGCCGCAGCGCGGAGATCCGCGGCGCCGTCGCGCGGACCCTCACCGAGATCCGGGGCCGCGAGGCTCTGCTGCGCATCATGAACTTCATCGGCGAGGACGTGTCCCGGGCCGATTTCCGCGGCTGCGCCTTCCTCAACGCCGCAGCCGAATATCCGGATCCGGCACACCCCGTACGCCGGGCCGTCGAAGAGCACCACGCCTGGTTCCTCCAGACCCTGCGCGAGCAGGCGGCGGAGGCCGGGCACCCCGACCCCGACCACACCGCGCGGGCACTGGCGCTGCTGCGCGACGGCGCCCTGGCGGGCGGCGCCCTCGGCAACCCCGCAGAGGTCCGCGAGACCCTGACCAAGGCCGTCGACGATCTGCTCACCCGGCCACCGGCGACCCCCGACGCCGCCTGACGCCTGGCCACCGCAGGGCTGCGGCAAGCAGGGGCGAGCCCGTCCGGCGGTGTCCCCTTGCGGATGAGCACCGAGCGATCCGGCTGCCGCCTCGGGCCTCGGCGGGGACGATCGACGGTACGCGGGCGGTCCGCCGCCCGGCGAGGTCAGTGCGATCCGGCGAGGCAGGGAGCCACACGTGTCGAGGACGCCGTTTTCGGATCTTGCCGAGCGAGCGCGCGGACTACCGACGGCCCCCGTGCCGCAGGTTGCCCTGGGTCCTGAGATCCCCGAGACCGGCTACGTCCTGGACGAGATCGCCGACGGGGTGTTCTGGCTCAGTGAGGGCATGTACCAGATGATGTTCGTGGTCACGGACGAAGGCGTCATCGCCGTCGACGCGCCACCCACCCTCGGCCACAACATCCTCCGCGCGATCCGCAGCGTGACCAGCCGCTCCATCACCCAGGTCGTCTACAGCCACCACCACTCCGACCACATCGGAGCGATGTCGGTCTACCCCGAGGACGTCCCGCGCTACGCGCACCGCATCACCGCGGAACGACTCACGCGGCTGCGCGACCCCCACCGCCCGCTGCCGACGCACGTGTTCGACGACAGCCTGACCATTGACGCGGGAGACCACAGCCTCCGGCTCGACTACAAGGGCCCCAACCACGCCGAGGGCAACATCTTCATCCATGCCCCGACGCAGGGCGTGCTGATGCTCGTGGACGTGATCTTCCCGGGCTGGGTCCCCTTCTCCAACCTCGCCATCTCCGCGAGCATCCCCGGGTTCGTGGACGCTCACGAACAGGCCCTCGAATACCCCTTCGACAAGCTGGTCGGCGGGCACGTCACCCGACCCGGAACTCCGGACGACGTCAGGACGCAGATCGAATACCTGAAGGACCTGCGCTCCACCACCGAGGCAGCGCTCTCCTCGGTCGACGTGCCGAAGATCCTGGCCCCGGTCGACGCCACCAACGTCTGGGCCGTCTTCAAGGCCTACCTCGACGCGGTGGCCGCCCGGGCCGCCGATGAACTCGTGCCGCGGTGGAACGAGCGCCTGGGCGGCGCCGACCTGTTCACCCTGCCGAACGCCTGGGCGATGGCCGAAGCCCTCCGGCTGGAGTACGGCAGCCTGGGCCCGTTCGGTATCGCGCCCTGAGTCGTCCGACGCACACGCGGACCGGCTGTGCCACCCCCTGTCGGAGCGGCACAGCCGGCGTCGCTTCCGGTTCGCGGCCGGGGGCCGGGGTCAGCCGATGCGGTACTGGTCGCCGTAGACGGCGAAGACCAGCGGCGTGTTCAGGTTGAAGTTGCCGTTGTTCAGGAAGACCCGCTGGGCGGTGTCGACGCGGGAGGTGTCCGAGTGGGCCGCCTCCTTCTTCATCTCGATGACCCGCTCGTCGAGGAAGGCGTGCAGCCAGGTCCGCTCGTCGCCGCCCTGGGCCGGCGGCTTCGCCCGGGCGAGGGCACGGTTGCGGATCGCCCGCATGCCCTCATAGCCGTGCATCACCGCCGCGTCGTAGTAGGCGAACTGCCCGAGCGCGCGTACCCCGTCGGTCTTGCCGTCGCGTACCGACGGGTTGAAATAGACCCGGTCCCGCTCGGCCTCCTGCGCGGCCCGGAACACCGGGTCGGCGGCGGCGGTCCGCCAGTCGCGGGGGAAGTACGGGTCGAGGCCGGCGTGCGAGTCGGTGCCGTTGACGGCGCGCAGGGCCGGCAGGTACCCCGCCAGCACGTTGCCCGGCTTCGTCCTCGTGTAGGCCTCCACCAACTCGAGCATGTCGCCGGTGCCGGAGCAGAAACCGATGATGCCGGCGGTGTAGCCCCGCCCGTCGCCGATGTCCTCGATGTAGGAGAACTGCGCGCGCCAGTCGAGCGAGGAGTTCTCTGCCGCCGAGACGAGCTGCATGGCGACGTCCTTCTTCGCCGGGTCGTCGAGGGGGGCGCCGGCCGGGGCGGACGGGGTGGGCGTGGCACCGCCGCCCGGCAGGACCCACCGCTGGTTGGCGGTGCCGGAGCAGGTCCAGATCTGCAGCCGGGTGCCGTTGGCCGTGTTCCACCCGGTGGCGTCGAGGCACTTGCCCGAGCCGGTGTTGACCAGCGCGCCGTTGCCGGCGGCCCACTTCTGGGCGCCGGTGCCGTTGCAGTCGTACAGCTGCACCTTGGCGCCGTCGGCGCTCGACGCGGCGGTGACGTCCAGGCATTTGCCGAGCGCGCGGACCGAACCGTCGGCGTTGCCGACCGTCCATGCCTGGGCCGCGGTGCCGTTGCAGTCCCAGAGCTGGACCGGGGTGCCGTTGGCCGGGTTGGCGCCGGCCACGTCGACGCACTTCCCCCCGAGGCCGGTGATCGGCCCGGCCGACGCGGCGCTGGCCGACGACAGGCCGTAGCCCACCGTCGCGGTGGACACCAGCAGAGCCGCTGAGAGGTGGGCGACTGTCCGCTTGCGAAGCATGGGCTCTCCTCGGATGGGGGTGGGTGCTACCGCCCTCCGATCGGTGGCCTGCGCCGCGTCGGACGGTCCCGGTTACCGCCGTGACGAATTAGATAACCTTATTAACAGATACCAGTACGTCTATGTCCTGTCAATCGACGGGCGGTGCCGGGCACGGCGACGGGCCGCCGGGGCTACGCCCCAGCGGCCCGTCGGTGTCAGCAGTCGTCAACCGTTGGCGATCAGGCCGGCGATCTCGTTGTAGATCAGGTGCGCCTTCGCCCCCTGGTTCGACGGGCAGCCACCGAGGTGGTGCAGGGCGATCACCCGGTGGCTGGCGTTCAGCACCGGCGAGCCGGAGTTGCCGCCCGAGGTGTCACAGCTGTAGCTGATGTTCCAGGTGTTGTAGTTCGCGTTCCGCACGGTGCACGTCGTGCCACCCTGGGTGTTCTCGTAGATGGACAGTCGCTTCGGGCTGCCGTCGCCGTGCCCCGGGATGTACATCCGCGTGCCGGTGCTGGTGGCGGTCGTCGCCAGGTACAGCGTGCCGAAGCCCTGGATGGCGGTGAAGTTGTTCACCGAGTACAGGGCGTAGTCCAGTTCGCCGGAGCCGCCGGAACTCACCTTGTAGAGGGTGGCGCCGCTGACCTTGGTGCCGGGGCCGGGGTTGGCGCCGCCACAGGTGGCGCACTGGTAGTTGAACTGCATCTCGCTGCCGCTGACGGCGGACTGCGTCGAGAAGCAGTGCTTGTTGGTCAGCATGCGGTTGGTGTTGCCGACCCGCCAGGTGGTGCAGAGCCCTCCGCCGCTGATCAGCAGCCGCGCCACCGCGTTGCCGCGGGCGTACTCGCTGGGGTGGCTGCTCTGGTAGCAGACCACGTCGCGGCGGGCGTCGGTGCTGCAGACGGACTGCGTGGAGAAGTTGTGCTGGGTGATTTCCGTCCGGTCGTAGCCGCGCCAGAACCGGTCGATGGTGGCGGCGCTGCCGTGGGAGCGGCGGCTGCTGTGCAGCGTCACCACCGCGGTGTCACCCTCCACCGACATCGCCCAGAAGCCCGGCTGCCCGTCGATGGTGTAGTCCGAGCCGGTCGCCCTGTTCAGGTAGCGGTCGTACCGGTAGCTCTCCTTGCCGTCGGGGCTCGACACCGTGACGTAGTCGCCGTGGGCCAGTCGCAGCGCGCTGAAGTGCACCTTGACGTACGCCGCGCCGGGGTGCCGGATGACCTGCGTGCGGCCGCCCCGGGCGTAGGACAGGGCGCCGTCGACGGTGCGGAGTTCACCGACCGTGGTGACGCCCTCGGCCGAGAACTGATCGGATTCGGGTGCCCGTTCCGAGTGTGGTGCGACAGGTCGCACCGAGTACGCCTCGGCGGGTACCGCCAGCAGGCTCAGCCCAAGTGTGCAGGCGCCGAGCGCGACCGCCGCCGTTCGCAGGCGGCGCAGGGCAAGTTTCATCGTCGCTCCTCCCCCGGAACCAGCATCCGGACGTGGCTTTGCACCTTCATACACGAGGCGATCGACGCATGCAAGTGTGTCGATATAAGGGCCGGCTCCGGCGGGCCGAGTGCTTCCGGCGGGAGCGCTCGGCCCGCCGGCACCTCAGCGGACCTTCCGGAAGAAGTCCCGCACGTCGTCGGTGAAGAGCGTGGGCTGTTCGGCGGCGAAGAAGTGCCCGCCCCGGTCGTACTCCGACCAGTGGACGACCTGGTGGTCGCGTTCGGCGAACCGGCGGACCGTGACGTCGGTCGTGGTCGAGACGAGGACACCGGTCGGCACGGTGCGATCCGCGGGCACCGCCCAGTCCCCGGCCCCGGCGTCGTCCGGAGTCCCGTCGCCGGACGGCCACCCGTCGGTGGCGGTGCTCCAGTCCGCAGCGGTGATGTCCTCGTAGTAGACCTGCGCGGACGATCCACCGGAGCCGGTCAGCCAGTACAGCGTCGCGGTGGCGAGCAACGTGTCCCGGTCGACGCCGAAGTCGACATCGGTGGGGTGATCGGTCAGCCGGTGGTACAGCTCCGCGATCCAGGCGAGCTGCGCGGCCGGTGAGTCGGTCAGCCCGTACGCCAGCGTGTACGGCGACTTGGCCTGGATCTGGAGGTAGCCGTCGTTGTAGCGGTCCATCGCCGCCAGCCGCGCTCGCTCGACGTCGGTGAGCCCGTCCATCTCGCCGGCCTCGCCGGCAGGAAAGGTGAGCAACGCGTTGACGTGGACACCGAGCACGCCGTCCGGGTGCTGCCGGCCCATCGCCGGGGCGACGTACGCGCCGGTGTCCCCGCCGTGCACCCCGTACCGCCGGTAGCCGAGCCGGGCCATGAGGCGTACCAGGGCCGCCGCCATCGCCTCGCTGCCCCAGCCCGGTCCGACCAGTGGCGTGGAGAACCCGAACCCCGGCAGGGAGGGCACGACCAGGTGGAACGCGTCCGCCCGGTCGCCACCGTACGCCCGTGGGTCGGCCAGCGGTGCGATGACGTCGCGGAACTCCAGCACGGAACTCGGCCACCCGTGCAGCAGCATCAGCGGGGTCGCGTCCGGCTCCGGCGAGCGGAGATGCAGGAAGTGGAACGGCTGCCCGTCGATCTCGGTCGAGTACTGGGGAAAGGCGTTCAGCACCGCCTCGTGGACTCGCCAGTCGAAACCGGTACGCCAGTACTCGACCAGCTCGCGCAGTCGCGCCACGGGCACGCCGCGGTCCCACCCGAGCTCGGGCAGCACCGGCCAGCGGGTGTTGGCCAGGCGCGTGGCCAGGTCATCGAGCTGCGGTTGGGGGACGTCGACGCGGAAGGGGCGGATCTCGGGCTGCACATCTGTCATGCCGGGCACGCTAGGTGCCGGTTAGGCCAGTACCTGTCCTCACCGACCTGGCAGTCTGGTGCGATGGTGACGTCGGCCCGACTGTTGAAGCTGCTGTCGCTGCTGCAGACGCACCGGCAGTGGCCCGGCGCGGAGCTGGCCGACCGGCTCGGCGTGACCCCACGCACCGTGCGGCGGGACGTGAACCGGCTGCGTGAGCTGGGCTACCCGGTGCACGCCACCCGGGGCAACCCCGGCTACCGGCTGGGGGCCGGGGCTGTCCTGCCGCCGCTGTTGCTCGACGACGACGAGGCCGTCGCGGTCGCCATCGGGCTGCGCACCGCCACGGCCAGCTCGGTGGCCGGCATCGAGGAGACATCGCTGCGCGCGCTGGGCAAGCTCCATCAGGTGCTGCCGTCGCGGCTGCGGCACCGGGTCCGCGCGCTCGGGCAGGCGACCGTCCGGGTCAGCGCCGACGGTCCCCGGGTGGCCCCGGACGTCCTGCTCGCGATCTCCGAGGCGATCGGCCGGCACGAGCGGCTGCGGTTCGACTACACCGGCCACGACGGTACGGCGACGGTACGCGACGTCGAGCCGCACACCGTGGTCAACTGGGGCCGGCACTGGTACCTCGTCGCGTGGGACGTCAACCGGGACGACTGGCGCAGCTTCCGCGTCGACCGGCTGCGCACCCGCACGCCGACCGGTCCGCGCTTCGCACCCCGGGAACCACCGGACGGCAACGTGGCCGCGTACCTGGCGCGGCAGCTGTCCACCGGCCCGTGGCGGATGCAGGCGACCGTGGTCCTGCACCGCTGCGCCGAGCAGGTGGCCGACCTGGTGTGGCCGGGGATGGGCGCAGTCGAACCGGTCGACGACGACCACTGCCTGCTGCATCTCGGCGCCGACTCACCCGAGGACCTGGCCTGGATGGTCACCTCGGTCGGCGTCGACTTCACGGTGATCGACCCGCCCGAACTGGTCGCCGCCGTCCGCGCCCTCGCGGACCGCTGCCGGCGCGCCACCTGACGGACCGCCCCGGTTCCGTGCGACGCACTGCCGGTGTGCTCAGCCGACGAGGACGCCGGGGTTCAGCACGTGGTGCGGATCGAGCGCCGCCTTGGCCGCGTGCAAGGCGATCGCGAACGGTTCCGGGCGCTGCCGGTCGTAACCGGGCCGGTGATCCCGGCCCACGGCGTGATGGTGCGTGACCGTGGCGTGCAGCCGGGTGAGGGTCTCCATGGCGGCGACCTTGATGTCGTCCCACATGGCCAGCTCCTGCCCGCGCCGGCCGGCGGCCACGACCGTGAAGTAGGGCGCGGGACCGTCCGGGTAGACGTGCGAGAACCGGCAGTTGACGATGCCGGGCGCCCCGGTGACCTTCTCGACGGCCGCGCCGACGTCCGCCCGCACGGTCTCGTACAGCTCGGCGGCGCGGTCCCAGGTACAGGCCGTCTCGAACGTCTCGACGATCGCGCTCATCCGGGCCAGCCCGTCGCGGACGTACGGCATGCGCAGGAAGGACGAGCGCCAGGCCTCGGCGGCGCGGTCCACCCCGTCGCCGGCGTCGCCCGAGCCGCGGGGCGTGCCGCCGTGGTCCCGGGCGAGCGTGAGCAGCTGGGCGAGCTGCGCGTCGACAGGGTGGTGCGCGGACTCCACGCCCACCACGAGTACCGCCTCACCGGTGCGCGCGGCACCGGACAGGAAGGCTTCACCCGGGTCGAGGAGCCGGCAGTTGGCCGGGTGCAGACCGGACTGGGCGATCGCCCGTACGGCCTCCATCGCCGCGGTGACGTCGTCGAAGCCCACGGTGGCCGACGCCTTGTGGCACGGCTTGTCCTGCAGCCGCATCCACGCCTCGGTGATCACCCCGAGGGTGCCCTCGGAGCCGAGGAAGAGGCGGTCCGGGGAGGGGCCCGCCCCCGAACCGGGCAGCCGCCAGGACTCCCCGACCCCGACCGGCGTCACCACGCGCATCGACTCCACCAGGTCGTCGATGTGGGTGTACAGCGTGGCGTAGTGCCCGCCGGCCCGGGTGGCCAGCCAGCCGCCGAGCGTGGAGTACTCGAAGCTCTGCGGGAAGAACCGCAGCGTCAGCCCGTGCGGGCGCAGTTGGTCCTCGAGCACCGGGCCCCGCGCGCCGGCCTGGATGCGGGCGGCGCGGCTGACCGGGTCCACCTCCAGGACGCGGTCCATCGCGGTCAGGTCCAGGGACACGACTCCGCGATGGTCGCCACCGGCACCGCCGGGGCGGTACTCCACGCCGCCGACCACCGAACTGCCCGCGCCGTACGGGACGACGGCCACGCCGCAGCTTCCCGCCCAGTCGAGCACGTCCACGATCTCCGCCTCGGTGCGCGGATGTGCCACCAGGTCGGGTGCGCCGGTCAGGTCGCCGTGCAGGGCGCGGACGACGTCCCGGTAGGCCTTGCCGTAGGTGTGCGCGGCACGGTCGAGCGGTGCGTCGGAGAAGCGGTGGGCCAGGGCGGCCGGTGGGGTGATGCGCGGGAGCGCGAGGGTCAGCCGGGTCAGCTCCGGAACGGGCAGCGGTTCCGCCGGCAGCCCCGGCAGCTGAGCGGCCAGCGCGGCGCACTCCGCGTCGGACAGCGTCTGGTCCGCCCGTCCCCATCCCCACCAGGACCGCTGCTCCATGTCACCGCTCTTTCCGGCAGACGGGTTGAACTCGACGCCGGTCGAGTTCGCCTGACGACCCCCACCCTGCACCCTGGCGCGGCAAGGCGGAAGAGGTCGCTCGCCCTTGATCGAGTAACGCCCCGGACATCGGTTGCGCTGAGCCCTCCGGAAGATCATTTACGGAGGGACTCAGCTGTGAGATTGACGGGGATCCGCTGGAGCCGCCGGACGGCCGGCATCGGGGCCGCGCTGGTGGCCACCGCCGTGGCCGGAACGGCCGGCCTGGTTGCGGTCGGCCTCGGCGAGGACGGGGCCGAGTGGGCCGTCGCGGACGGGCCGGTCACCACCGCACTGCACACCGTGGACTTCCCGGCCGCCGACGACCGGGAGGTGGCCATCGCGCAGCGAGAGACCGACCGCTTCGCCATGGTCGGGGTGACCTGGACGAACCCGGAGATCGATTTCGAGGGCACCATCTCCGTCCGGACCCGGGCGATCGGCGGCGGCTGGTCGGGCTGGCTGCCGCTGGATCTGGACAACCACTTCGGACCGGAGCCGGGTGCCGAGGCGACCTCCGGCAAGGCGCGCGGCGGCACGGACCCGCTGTGGGTCGGCCCCTCCGACGCGGTCGAGGTGCGCGCCAGCACCGCTGACGGCCCGGGCAGCGCCCGGCTGCCCGACGGACTGCGCCTGGAGCTTGTCGACCCGGGCCAGCCGAAGCGCCGCAAGGCCACTGCGGCCGGTGCCCCGCAGGTCCGTCCCGAACGCCTCCAGCCGGTCGCCGAGGTGCAGGCGCTGGAGCCCACCTCCACCGACCCGGCACCGACCGACGCCACGACGACCGAGCCGGCGCCGACCGACACCACGACGACCGCGCCCGCCCCCACCGACACCACGACGGCGCCGGCCGAAACCACCGCCCCCGCGCCGACCGACACCACCGCGCCCGCGCCGACCACCACCTCCGCACCGGCGCCCACCACCAGCTCACCCACCGCGTCGCCCAGCCCCAGCACGCCCCCGAACCCGATCCACGCGCCGAAGGTGGTCACCCGCGCGGGGTGGAAGGCCGACGAGTCGATCGTGCTGAGCCCCCCGACGTACGGCACCGCGGTCAATGCGTTCTTCGTGCACCACACCGCCGGCACCAGCAACTACAGCTGCGCCGACTCGGCCGCCATCGTCCGCAGCATCGAGGTCTACCACGTCAAGAGCAACGGCTGGAACGACATCGGCTACAACTTCCTGGTCGACAAGTGCGGCGTGGTCTTCGAGGGCCGCAAGGGCGGCATCGACAAGCCGGTAATCGGGGCGCACACCTACGGCTTCAACACGAACACCGCCGCGATCGCCGTGCTCGGGACGTACATCACCTCCGGCGCGCCCACCGTCGTCCAGGACGCCGTCGCGCACGTCGCGGCGTACAAGCTCGGCCAGTACGGAAACGACCCGTACGGCAAGGTGTCCCTGGTGTCCGCGGTCGACGGCAAGTACGACCAGGGTGAGTCCGTGGTGATGAACCGCGTCTCCGGTCACCGCGACGCGGTGGCGACGGAGTGCCCGGGCGACTCGCTCTACGCCCAGCTGAGCGGAATCCGGACCAGGGCGGCCAAGGTCTCCGGGCTGGCGCTCGCCGGTCTCAGCGGCCGCAGGCCCGGCACCACCTACCACACCCGGGGCACGTTCTCCGCCTCCTGGTCGGTAGGCACGGCGAGTCACCTCATCAAGAGCTTCGAGGTGCTGGTGGACGGCAAGGTGGTGCTCACCACGGCGGGTACCGCCCGCTCGGCCACGGTCACGGTCACGCCCGGGGCGCACACCCTGCAGATCCGTGCCGCGCACCGGCTGGGGTGGACCGACACCACCAGCGCGCAGTCCGTCGTCGGCGACCCCCCGCCGACCGTCGGCACGCAGCGGAAGACCCGCTGACCGACGTACACCGATCGAGTACGCCACTGACGTGCCCGGCAGCAGGAGGCCCTGCGAGAGGGCACCTTCCGCACCCGCTCGACGGTGCCGCACGCCGACCACCGGGCCGCGGCGGCCGGCGGGGTGACCGAGTTGCGCGCGTCGCTGGCCCGCGCGACCGCCTGCGCCCCGGCGAGGGTCACCGCCGAGGTCCGGGCCCGGCTCACCGCCGCCGAGCGGCTGCTGCAGCCCGGCCTGCCGGCGCAGTCCACCGACGCTGCCGCCCGGCAGCTCGACAGGGCGGTCGCCGCGGCGTCCGGCTGGGGTCCGGCCGTGCAGCAGGACCTGCGCCGCCGCACCGTGCGCGACCTGAAGATGTACGCCCGCTGGGCGCGGCTGGCGTAGCCCTCGCGGACATCGGGTTCGCGTCAGCCCTGCGGGCGTGGCCGTCGACCTCGGGTCGGCGGCCACGTCCGTCGAGGTGGTCGTCGTCTCGGGCCGATCACCGGGGGGTGCGGACGGGGTACGCCGCCGCGGTGAAGGCGTGCAGCGCGATCTCGGCGGACCGTTCCAGCTGGGCGCGATCAGCGCCCGCTGCGGCGTGGACGGCATGCCCCTCGGTGACCACGCTCAGGAAGCGGGCCAGCGCGGTCGGGTCGGCGTCCGGCGGCAGGTCCCGTTCGTCGACGGCGCGGGCGAAGCGAGCGGCGATGGCCTGCTCGCCGGCCAGCCGGCTGGCGGCTAGGAACTCGGAGATGCCCGCGTTTGCGGCACCACAGGCGGTGCCGCCCTGAATGGAGAGGCAGCCGACCGGCCGGTCCGGGCGGGTCAGCGCCACCACGTTGTCCCGAAGCAACGCCGCCGCGACCTCGCGCGCCGTAGGCTGATCGAGCGCGCTGCGCGCGTAGGCCATCTCCACGTCCGCGTAGCGGGCCACGACCTTGCGGAACAGGCCTTCCTTGTTGCCGTAGGCGGCGTACAGGCTCGGCTTGTTGATGCCCATGGCCGCGGTGAGGTCGGCCAGCGAGGCTCCTTCGTAGCCGTGCCGCCAGAACACCTCCATCGCCCGATCCAGCGCCTGGTCGGTGTCGAATCCGCGCGGTCGTCCGAGCTGGGTCATCTCGTTCACCCCCTCCCCGACGCCAAGGCTACTCCGATTTCCAACCGACCGGTACAGAAATTTGGGGAATGCCGGCCGGGCCTGCTAGCTTGTTGTGTACCGGGCGGTACATAAGCGTGGAGGAGGTCGAGATGCAGAACGTGAGACGCACGATCGGCGCGGTCGGAATCTGGAGCATGGAGCTACGCGGGGCGGCCCGGCCGGAGGTCCGCGAGGCCGCTGCGGAGCTGGACCAGCTCGGCTTTCCCGCGCTCTGGATCCCCGGGCTGGACGGCCAGGGGGCGGTCGACGACGTCGAGCACCTGCTGGCCGCCGCGCCCGGCGCCACCGTGGCGCTCGGCGTGCTGTCGATGTGGGGCCAGGACCCGGCCGCACTCGGGGACCGGTGGGCCGCGCTGGACGCGGCGTACGGCCCGCGCGCCGTGCTGGGCCTGGGGGTCAGCAACGCCCACTCCGCCGCCAATGCCGGTCAGGACTACGGCAAGCCGACGGTGTCGATGGCACGATTCCTCGACGGCCTCGACGCCGCACCCCGGCCCATCCCTGCCGAGCGGCGTCTGTTGGGTGCACTGGGTCCGAAAATGGTCGATCTGGCCACCGCGCGGACCTCGGGGTGGCACCCCTTCCTGGTGACCCCGGAGTACTCGGCCCGCCAGCGGGCGCGGGTGGGCGACGGACCGCTCATCGCGCCGCACCTGGCGGTCGTCCTGGACCGCGACCCCGGCCGAGCGCGGGCGGCCGCCAGGGCCGGCGTCGGGATGTTCATCGGTTTCCCCGCGTACCGGTCCAACCTGGCCCGCCTCGGCTTCGGCGAGAAGGACCTCGTCCCGGGCGGCAGCGACCGGCTCATCGACGCGCTGGTCGCCTGGGGCGACCTCGACGACGTCGCCGACCGCGTGCAGGCCCACCTGGACGCCGGGGCGGACCACGTCACCCTGCACGTCCTGCGGCCCGACACCGACGGTGGCGGTCTGCCCCTGCGGCAGTGGCGGGAACTCGCCGCGCTGCTGCCCCGCTTCACCGCACGGACCGCGCACTGATCGACCCCGGCCGGCCCGGGTGCGACCACTCGGACCGGCGATGCAGGAAACCCGTTTCGCACCACCCGAGTACCAAGGAGTACGACACATGGCACAGCTCAACGGCAAGACCGCGCTCGTCACCGGCGGCACCAGCGGTATCGGGCTGGCCGCGGCCCGCCGCTTCGCCGCCGAAGGCGCACACGTCTTCATCACCGGACGCCGCCAGGAGCAGCTGGACGAGGCCGTCGCGGCCATCGGCGCAGCCGCCACCGGCATCCGCAGCGACGTGAGCAACCTCGACGACCTCGACCGCGTCATCGAGGCGATCGCCGCCCACGGCACCGGCCTGGACGTGCTCTTCGCCAACGCCGGCGGCGGCGAGTTCGCCCCCCTCGGCGACATCAGCCTCGCGCACTACACCGACACCTTCGACCGCAACGTCCGCGGCACCCTCTTCACCGTCCAGAAGGCCCTGCCGGTACTCAACGACGGCGCCTCGATCATCCTGGCCGGCTCCACCGCCGCCACCAAGGGCACCCCCGCCTTCGGCGTCTACGCCGCCTCCAAGGCCGCCATCCGCTCCTTCGGCCGCACCTGGGCCGCCGAACTCACCGACCGCCACATCCGGGTCAACACCCTCATTCCGGGTCCGACCGAGACCCCCGGCATCACCGGACTGGCCAACAGCCCCGAGGAGGCCGCAGGCCTGGTGCAGACGCTCGCCTCCACCGTGCCGATGGGCCGGATGGGCCGGCCGGAGGAGATCGCCAACGCCGCCCTGTTCCTCGCCTCCGACGAGAGCAGCTTCATCACCGGCGGCGAGATCTTCGCCGACGGCGGCGCGAACCAGCTCTGACCAGACCCGGCGTCCGGAGCCGCTACGGCGGCTCCGGAC
>NZ_JBPQTL010000032.1:0-55339 GCF_051386295.1 Micromonospora sp. URMC 105
GGGCGGCGGTCACCAGCCTCGGCGCCGGCGCGTTCGCCGTCCTCGACACCGCTGCCGAACTGCATCGCATCGGGGGGCTCCGGCCGAACCCGGCCGTCCACGTGTCGGTGCCGGTGGAGCGTCCGCGCCCCCAGCGCCCCACGGACCCGGATCTCGTCGTGCACCAGCTCACCGTCGACCGGGGCGACATCTGTCGGGTCGCCGGGGTGCCCGCCACCACCCCGCTGCGGACGCTCGCCGACGTCATCCTCCGGGCGGACCGCTATGCCGCCGTGAGCGCGCTGGACTCCGCGCTGCACCGGCAACTCGTCACCGATGCCGACCTCTCGTCGATCCCCGCCCTCATCGCAGGCCGCCGGGGTGCCATCGTGGCTCGGAGCCACCTCGCGGAGGCGGACGGACGGGCGCAGTCGCCGCTGGAGACCCGGACCCGGCTGCGCTGTGTCGACGGTGGGGTCCCGCCCGACGCGCTGCAGTTGGAGGTACGCGACCACGACGGCTACCTGCTCGGCATCGGCGACCTCGGCTGGCGGGCTGCACGGCTGATCGCCGAGGCGGACGGCCGCGACCCGCACCGCACCCCGCAGGCGCTCTACGAGGACCGGGCGAGACAGAACCGCCTGATCAACGCCGGCTGGCGGATCCTCCGCTTCACCTGGGCCGACACCCTCCGCCCCGACTACATCCCGTACACGATCAAGGCCGCCCTCCGCACCCGCTGACCCACCCCGACGGCCGGCCTCGGCCAAGGGTCTCCGTTGTTGACCAAGAAGTTCTGGTCTGCGGAAGCCGAATTTGAGACGCAAACTTCTTGATCAACAGGGGTGGGGGGAGGGTCGGTAGGATGCGGGGTCGTGCGGGTTCTTCTTGTGGGTGGTGGCGGGCGGGAGCATGCGCTCGCGCTGGGGCTGGCTGACGATCCGTCCGTCGAGGCGGTGATCGCGGCGCCGGGGAATCCGGGGATCGCTGCCGTCGCCGAGCTGCGCGACGTGGCGGCCGCCGATCCGGGGGCCGTGGCGGCGCTCGCGGTCGAGGTGCAGGCCGACCTGGTGGTGATCGGGCCGGAGGCCCCGCTGGTGGCGGGCGTCGCCGACGCGGTGCGGGCCAAGGGCATCGCGGTGTTCGGGCCGTCCGCCGAGGCCGCCCGGCTGGAGGGTTCCAAGACCTTCGCCAAGGAGATCATGACCGCGGCCGGGGTGCCGACCGCGCGGGCGTACACCTGCACGGACGCGGAGAGCACCGCGAAGGCGCTCGACGACTTCGGGGCACCGTACGTGGTGAAGAACGACGGGCTGGCCGCCGGCAAGGGCGTGGTCGTCACCGACGACCGGGACGCCGCGCTGGCCCACGCCCGCGACTGCGGCCGGGTGGTGATCGAGGAGTACCTCGACGGTCCGGAGGTCTCGCTCTTCGTGGTCACCGACGGGGAGGCGGCGGTGCCGCTGCTCCCGGCGCAGGACTTCAAGCGGATCGGCGACGGCGACACCGGCCCGAACACCGGCGGCATGGGGGCGTACGCCCCGCTGCCCTGGGCGCCGGCCGGCCTGGTCGACGAGGTGATGGCCGACGTGGTGCACCCGACGCTGACCGAGCTGCGCCGCCGGGGCACCCCGTTCGCCGGGCTGCTCTACGTCGGGCTGGCGCTGACCGCCGCCGGTCCCCGGGTGATCGAGTTCAACGCCCGCTTCGGTGATCCCGAGACCCAGGTGGTCCTCGCCCTGCTGGAGACCCCGCTGGCCGGGCTGCTGCACGCCGCGGCGACCGGCACGCTGGCCGCGCACCCGCCCCTGCGCTGGCGCGACGGTGCCGCCGTCACCGTCGTGGTCGCCGCCGAGGGCTACCCGGCGTCGCCGCGTACCGGTGATGTGATCACCGGCGCGGACCGCGCCGGGATCATCCACGCCGGCACCCGGCGGGGCGCCGACGGCGCGTTGCTCTCCGCCGGAGGCCGGGTCCTCTGCGGTACGGCCACCGGCCCCGACCTGGCCGCCGCGCGGGACGCCGCCTACGCCCTGGTGAGCGGCGTCGAGCTGGCCGGTTCGCAGCACCGTACCGACATCGCCGCCGCCGCGGTCGACGGCCGGATCACCGTTCCTGCCGGCGGCTGACCGGCCCGGCCCGGCACCCAGGTCAGGAAGCGGCCCCCGACTCGCCGGGTGGGTCGCGGTGGGCCGCGGGGGCCCACTGCTCGCCGAGCGGTACCGGCCCCCTCGGTCCGGCCGGTGGTGCCGCCCGGCGGCGCGGGCGGGTGCAGCGGCGGCGCGTTGAGCAGCCGCAGCACCGGCAGCGGGGCGGCGACCAGGGCCGCCACCAGCAGCGCACCGGCGAGCACCAGGAAGGCCGGTCGCAGCCCCACGCCCTCCGCCAGCGGACCGGCGAGCAGGTAGCCGGCCGGACCGGCGGCGTACGCCAGCGAGGTCATCACGCCCACGACCCTGCCCCGCAGCCGTTCCGGGGTGCGGGTCTGCATGGCGTAGTTGGAGAGCGGGTTGACCGGCCCGTACGCGAGTCCGACGAGGGCGGCGCAGCCGAGCATCACCGGGTACGGCGGCAGCGCGGCGAGCCCGACCAGCGCGCCGCCGGTGACCACCAGTGCGGCGGCCATGAGGGCCCGGCGGTTCAGCAGGCGGCCCACCCAGCCGGAGCCGAGCGCGCCGACGATGGTCCCGGCGCTCATCGCCATCAGCACGGCGCCCAGCCGGGCGGGTTGCCCCTCGGCGACGAACCACGCCGGCAGCAGCACCCCCTCGACGGGCAGGTAGAGCGCCACCAGCACCATGGTGATCAGGCCGATCGCCCGCAGCAGCGGGTCCCGCCACACGAAGCGCAGCCCCTCGGTGGTGCCGGCGAGCAGCCCGGCGGGTGGGCGTTCCGGCCGGCCCGCCCCGGGGAGCCGGACGGCGGCGACGAGCAGGACGGCGAGCAGGAAGCCACCGGCGGTGACCCAGAGCGTCGGGCCGGGACCGATTGCCGCGATGAGCACGCCGCCGACGCCCGGTCCGATCAGGAAGGCGACGCCCCAGACCGCCTCGTGCACGCCGTTGGCCCGTTCGATGGGCCACCGGGCGGCCTGCGCGGCGGCCGGGAGCAGTGTCTCCCGGGCGGTCAGCCCGGCCGGGTCGAAGACCGCGCCGAGCGCGGCGAGCAGCACGATCCAGGCGAGGTTCAGCCCGAGCAGCGCGTCGACCACGGGGATCGCGGCCACCGACAGCGCGGAGAGGGTGTCGGAGATCAGGGCGGTGCGCCGCCGCCCGAGCAGGTCGACGACCGTCCCTGAGATCAGGCTGGACAGCAGCAGGGGCAGCCCGGTGGCGGCCGCGACCACGCCGGCGGCGGTGGCGCTGCCGGTGCGTTCCAGCACCAGCCAGGGCAGGGCGACCAAGGCGACGCCGTTGCCGATGCCGGAGAGGAGGGTGGCGGCCTCGACCAGGAGCAGCGGCGTGCGACGCCGGCGCTCGACCGCACCGGAGCCACCCATGATCGTCAGCCTAGGTCAACCCGCTCCGTCCCGACCGTCGGATCCGGCGGCGGGGTGAACTGGTCGGACCGGCAGCACCGCACCGGCCTCGCGGCCGCCGCGGTCGAGGGCGGGATCGCCGCTCCCGGCCGGCCGACCGGCGGGCCGGCCCGCCCGTCGGCCGGGGAGCCCGCCCGTCGGCCGGGGAGCCCGCCCGTCGGCCGGGGAGCGCGCCCGTCGGCCGGGGAGCGCGCCCGTCGGCCGGGGAGCGCGCCCGTCGGTCGGGGAGCGCGCCCGCCGCCCGGCCCGCCCGTCACCCGGCCCGCGCGCCCGCCCGGGCGGGGAGGTCCCGCCCGACGGGGCGTCGTCAGAGCATCCCGAGCGCGGCGCCGATGACCGCCTGGGCGGTACGGCTCAACTCCTCACCCTTGGCGTCGGTCCCGGTGATCGAGTACTGCACCCGGAGCCGGCCGTCCCGGGTGGACGCCACCCCGGTCAGGTAGCCGAACCGGGATCCCGTCTTGATCCACAGAAGTTCGCCGCCGGGCAGCGGGAACGCGGTGAGCCCGGCGCTGTACCGGGCCGGACCGCCGGCGACGTCAGGGACCGCGGGCAGGGTGAACATCTCGGCCAGCTGGGCCGGCGGCACGACCCGGCCGGCGAAGAGTGCGGTCATGAACGTGTCCAGGTCGACCAGGTTGGAGATGACGTTGCCGGAGGCCGGGGTGAAGGTCTGGCTCCACGTCGTCGCGTCCACCAGTTCGGTGGCCCCGTCGCGCACGACGGCCTGGTAGCCGTGGGCGTGCGGCCCGAGGATGCGCGGGTCGTCGCCGGGTGCGTAGGTGTCGCGCAGGCGCAGCGGGCCGGCGATGCGTCGTTCCAGCTCACGCGCGTACGAGTGGCCGGTGACCTTCTCCACCAGCAGGCCCGCCACGATGTAGCCCATGTTCGTGTAGTGCTGCCTGGTCCCGGGCTCGAACTCGCGGGGGTTGCGCAGGCCGAGCCGCACGATCTGCTCCGGCGTCCACCGGTCGTACCGGTGGGCGAGCTGCCACTCGATCCCCTCCGGCATCCTCGGGCTGGGGATGCCGTTGGTGTGGTCGAGCAGCTGGCGGACGGTGACGGTCGGGTAGTCGGCGGGCAGCAGTCCGGGCAGGTGACGCTGCACCGGATCGGCCAGGTCGATGCGGCCCTCGGCGGCCAGTTGCAGCACCAGCGCGGCGGTGAAGACCTTGGTGACGCTGCCGATCCGGAACCGGGCGTGCGGCGGGACGGGGGCCTGGCTACGCAGGTCCCGTACTCCGCTGACGCCGGTCCAGCAGCCCTCGGGCGTGGAGATGCGCACCTGCGCGCTGGTCGCGTCGGCGTTCGGTAACCCGGTGATCGACCCGCGCAGCGGGGACGGATCGAGGGTGCCGGGCCGGCAGGTGGCTCCCGCCCGGCCGGCGGTGCTGCCCGGAGCGGCTGCGGCGGGGGTGGCGACGGTCAGCGCAAGGCCGAGCGCCGCGACGACGAGGACGGTACGACTGTTCGTGATCTTCATGGGTCGAGCCTGCCGCCCCGGCGGTGCCGGGAGCATCGGGGAGAACCCCCCGGCGTACCCGGGACGGTGGCTCGGGGTACCCCCGGTCAGCCGTAGTAGCGGCGCAGTTCCCGGCTCAGCACCTTGCCGGTGGCGTTGCGCGGCAGGTACTTCACGAAGATCACGTCCCGGGGTACGGAGAACCGGGCCAGGTAGTGCCGGACGTACTCGCGGACCGCCTCGGGGTCGAGCACCTCGCCGGGGTGCAGGCCGAGGAAGGCGGCGAGCCGCTGGCCGTAGTCCGGGTCGGGTACGCCGATCACGGCGGCCTCGCGGACCTGGGGGAGGCGGGCCAGCAGATCCTCCACCTCGGACGGGAAGACGTTCTCCCCGCCGGAGACGATCATGTCGTCGGCGCGGCCGTCGACGAAGAGCAGCCCGTCGGCGTTGACCCGGCCGAGGTCGCCGGTGTCGAGCAGGCCGTCGTGGGTCTCCCGGCGCGCCCCGGAGGTGTAGCCCTCGAAGAGCATCTCGTTGCCCACGAAGATCCGCCCGACCCGTCCGTTGGGCACCGGCTCGCCGTCGTCGTCCAGGATCTCCAGCCGGGTGCCGTGCGGCGGCCGGCCGGCGGTGGTGGGCGCCTCACGCAGGTCGGCGGGGCCGGCGATGGAGGCCCAGGAGACCTCCGTCGAGCCGTACAGGTTGTAGACCACGTCGCCGTAGACGTCCATGAACCGCGGCGCCAGCCCGCCGGGCAGCGCCGAGCCGCTGACCGCGACCACCTTCAGCGGCGGCCGCGGGTCCGGCGGCGGCACGTCGAGCAGCCGCTGCACCATCACGGGTACGGCGAAGAGCGCCTGGCACTGGTGGGCCACGAGTGCGGCCAGCGTGGCGGCCGGCTCGAACCGGCGGTGCAGCACGATGGTGGCGCGCAGCGCGAAGGCGACCTGGAGGGCGGCGTATCCCCAGGTGTGGAAGAGCGGCGCGGCGATCATCACGGTGTCCCGGGCGTGCAGCGGGATGCGGTCGATGATGGACACCAGCGGGCCGAAACCGTTGGGAGTGGGGCGGCGGGCGCCCTTCGGCGCGCCGGTGGTGCCGGAGGTGAGAACGATCGTCCGGCCGTCGCGCTCGGGCGGTTGCAGGTCGCCGGGGAGCGCGCCGGCGATCAGCTCCTCGAGGCCGCGCTCGTCCACCCGGTGCACCTCGGCGGGGAGGCCGAGGAGCCGGTCGGCGAACTCGTCGTCGTGCACCAGCACCCGCAGCCGCTGCTCCTCGGTCACGGTGGCCAGTTGGGCGGCGGAGAGGCCGCTGTTGACCAGCACCGCGTCGGCGCCGAGCACGGTGGCGGCGACGACCGCCTCGATCAGCCCGTGATGGTTGCGGCAGAGCACCCCGACCCGGTCGCCGGCCTGCACGCCGAGCCCGGTCCGCATCGCCCGGGCCAGCCGTTCGGCCCGGTCGAGCAGCTCCTGATAGGTCAGTTCGACGCCCTGCTCGTCAACGACGGCGACCCGCCCCGGGTCCCGGGCGGCGGCCTGCCGCAGCTCGCCGGCGAGGCTCCAGCCCCACTTGCGCAGCGCCTGGAGCTGGGAGGCGACCCGGATCGGCCGGCCCGGGGTGAGCAGCCCTCGCCGGGTCAGCGTGGCCACGACGAACGGCAGGTCCATGGCGGCCTCCTCATGCGGGTGCGGTGACGGGCCCCGTGGGGGCCCGTCACCGGGACGTCACCTTTCGATCATGCACCGGATGCTTCCGGCAGCCCAACCGGTGTGAGCAGTTGCCGGCTGATGGACACCGGGCAGTGGCGGACGCCACCACCGACGGTGAATTCTCAGCGGATCTGCATGCCGGAGATGGCGCGGGAGATGACCAGCCGCTGGATCTCGGAGGTGCCCTCGAAGATGGTGTAGATCTTGGCGTCCCGGTACCACCGCTCGACCGGGTGGTCGCGCAGGAAGCCCGCGCCGCCGAGCAGCTGCACCGCCTTGTCGGTCACCGCGACGGCCACCTCGCTCGCCTTGAGCTTGGACATCGAGCCCTCGCCGGCGGTGAAGGGGCGGTTGTTGCGGCCCATCCAGGAGGCCCGCCAGACCAGTAGCCGGGCGGCGTCGATCTCCATCTTCATGTCGGCCAGCGCGAACGCGACCGCCTGGTTGGCGATGATCGGCCGTCCGAACTGGACGCGGTCCTTCGCGTAGTCCAGGGCGTACTCGTAGGCGGCCCGGGCCACGCCGAGCGCCTGCGCGCCGACGGTGGGCCGGGACAGCTCGAAGGTGCGCATCGCGGCCTGCCCGGAGGCCTTCTGCCCGGAGCGGGCCCGGTCGAGCCGCTCCAGCAGGGCGTCCCGGCCGCCGAGCAGGCAGCGCCCGGGCACGCGTACGTCGTCGAGGAAGACGTCGGCGGTGTGCGACGCGCGCAGCCCCAGCTTGCGCAGCTTGCGGGTCGCGTTGAGCCCGGCGGTCCCCGGCGGTACGACGAACGCGGCCTGCCCGCGCGAGCCCAGCTCCGGCTCGACCGAGGCGGTGACCACGTGCACCCCGGCGATCCCGCCGTTGGTGGCGTACGCCTTCTGCCCGCGCAGCACCCACTCGTCGGTGGCCTCGTCGTAGACCGCCCGGGTACGCATCGCGCCGACGTCGGAGCCGGCCTCCGGCTCGCTGGTGCAGAACGCCGCGACGGCGGGCTGGTCCACGTCGCCGAAGCACTGCGGCACCCATTCGACCAGCTGGTCGGGGGTGCCCGCGCCGTAGATGGCGGCGACTGCGAGGCCAGTGCCGAAGATGCTCAGGCCGATGCCCGCGTCACCCCAGAAGAGTTCCTCGCTGGCGATCGGCAGGGAGAGGCCGGTGGGGTCGGCCCAGCAGGTGGCGAGGAACTCGAAGCCGTAGAGGCCGACCTTCGCCGCTTCCTGGATGACCGGCCACGGGGTTTCCTCCCGGGCGTCCCACTCGGCCGCGGCCGGGCGCACGACCTCGGCGGCGAAGCCGTGCACCCAGTCGCGTAGATCCCGCTGTTCCTCGTTCAGGTCGAGCGAGAACTCGGCCATGTCAGGCCTTGGGGATGTCGAACAGGTTGGCGATGTTGGCGGCCAGGCCCAGGTCGCCCTTGGCCTTGAGCTTGCCGGTCATGAACATCATCACCGGGTTGGCGCCACCGGAGACGATCTTCAGGAACTCGACCGGACCCATGGTCAGGCTGAGCTTCGGGTCGTGCTGCGGGGTCTCGTTGACCGTGCAGGTGCCGTCGGCGATGGCGACCTCGTAGGTGTCGGTGCCACCGTCGGGCCGGCCGGTGATGTTCCAGTGGATGGCCGCGTTGGTGGAACCGGCCCGGTCGGCGCGGAACAGCTGCGGCATCCGGCCGAAGACCTCGCTGAGGATCTTGCCGCGCAGGTCGCCGGACATCACCTCGGCGATCTTGTCGTCGGGGGTGGACTTGACGAGCTGCGCGAACTCCTTGGGGCCGACGTTGGCGAAGTTGGCCGGGTCGAAGTCAGTCATGGGGGAATGCACCTCTCGGGCGGGCCGACTTTGGTTACTCGGGCGTAACCTTACGCACGAGTAGGTATGCTCGCAAGGGTGTCCAGCACACCCACCTTCAAGCGCCTCCCCCGGGCCGTACGCGAGCAGCAGATGCTCGACGCCGCGGTCAAGGTCTTCTCCCGGCGCGGCTTCCACGCCGCCAGCATGGACGAGATCGCCGAGGACGCCGGCATCTCCAAGCCGATGGTCTACGCCTACCTCGGCACCAAGGAGGAGCTCTTCGTCGCCTGCCTGCACCGCGAGGGCACCCGGATGATGCAGGCGATCGCCGGGGCGGCCGCACCGGACCTGCCCGCCGACGAACGGCTCTGGCGGGGGCTGCGCGCCTTCTTCGGTTTCGTCGGGGCGCACCGGGACGGCTGGGCGGTGCTCTACCGGCAGGCCCGGGGCTCGCAGCCGTTCGCCGGTGAGCTGGCCGCGATGCGCGCCCGGCTGGTCGAGGTCGTCGCCGGGATGCTCGGCCACGCACTGCGCGCCGAGGGGCGCGAGGTCGGCGAGACCGAGCTGGAAGTGGTCGCGTACGCCCTGGTCGGCGCGACCGAGTCGCTCGCGGACTGGCTCGCCGACCACCCGGAGGCCGACCCGGAGAAGACCGCCACCCGAATGATGAACGTGGCCTGGCTCGGCGCCGGCCAGCTCCTGCACGGCGCCACCTGGCGACCCCCGGCGAGCTGACGGCCGCGCCCCCGGTGGCCGGGCGGCCGTTCATGATCCAGTGACGATTTCCGGCGACCCCGACGGCGTGTCGTCGCGGATTCTGCGACTCGATCATGGAGGCGGCGCCCGGAAGCAGCCGGAAAGCAGCCGGTCAGCGATGGACGGCGGGGCGGCGGTGGGCGCGCCGGCGCAGCCGACGGACCACCTCCAGCAGGCCGGTCAACGCGAGGGAGAGGGCGACCCCGGCGAGCAGGCCCTTGACCGGATCGCGCTCGAAGGCGAGGCCGCCGAAGTAGCCCAGCAGGCTGCAGTAGGTCGCCCAGGTGCCGGCCGCGAGGCTGTCGAAGAGCAGGAAGCGGCGCAGCGGGTAGCGGACCGCACCCATGGTCAGGGTGACTGCGGTGCGACCGCCGGGGACGTACCGGGCGGTCATCAGGATCATCCCGCCGCGCTGCGCTACGGCCCGGCGGGCCCACGCGGAGCCGGCCCGGCGGCGGCTCTCCGCCGGGAGCCGGGCCAGCCGGTGGGACCCCCCGCCCCGGCCGATGCCGTAGGAGACGTGGTCACCGGCGAGCGCGCCGAGCGCGGCGATCACGATCACCGCGACCAGGTTCGGCTCCCCGGCGGCGGCGAGGACGCCGGCGGTGATCACCACGGTCTCGCCGGGGACCGCCGGGAAGAACGCGTCGACCGCGGTGACCGCGAAGATCACCAGGTACACCCACGGCGAGGTGACCGTGTGGTGGAGCAGGTCGAGCACGGACTCCATGCCCTCATGCTCCGGGCTCGGCCACCGCCCCCGGGCCGAGTCGGCGGATCAGGCCACCGGCGCTCGGTGGCCGGACCGGCCGGCGGACGGGGCCACGGTCCGGTGCCCGGCCCGCCCGGGTTGCTCGGCCAGCCAGCCGTGCGGCGTCTTGTCCTCGGCGGTGGGGCCGTGCGAGGTCAGCACCACCCGGGCACCCAGCTCCCCGGCCACCGCCGCCGCCCAGTCGGCGGGCGGGTCGTCGTAGACCGGCCGGGCCCGCAGCAGGCGGGCGGTGAGGGCCGCCTGCCGGTCCAGGTCGCCCGGCGGGCCGGGCAGCAGGCGGTCCACCCCGTCGTAGCGGCGGCACAGCCGCAGCCGGGGTCCGGCGAGGTCGAGGTGGGTGAGGGCGAGGCCGTCGACGCCACCCGCCGCGGCGAGGGCGTACCGGTGGGCCACGGCGTCGAAGTGCCCGAACCGGAAGCGGCCCTGCCACGGGTTGGTCGGGTTGTGCGGGTCGGTCAGCGGCAGCGTCCGGTCCTCGGTCACCAACGGCCCGGGCCCGTGCCGCGTGGTCACCACCCGTACGACGCCCAACCGCCGCGCCTGCCCGGCCAGGCCCGCCTCGGCCAGCAGCGCCTCGGCGTTGGCGAAGGTCGTGGTGCTCCAGGTGGTGTACGGGTGGAAGCCGTGCCACTCGTCCAGCAGCACCCCCTGCGCTCCCTCGAAGACGCAGGTCCCCGCCCGCAGCGCCCCGGCCAGCCAGGACCGGTCGACGATCGTCACCCGGGCGGCGAACCCGGTGAACGCGGGCAGGCAGTCCTCGACCGGCGGCGCGTCCAGCGGACCCAGCTCAGCGGTCAGCCGATCCCGCAGCGCGGTCAGCCGACGGCGGAGCAGGGCCGGGCGGCGGCAGTCGGCCACCCGGGGCGCCTCGTCCGGGTGGGCGAGGCCGTACCCGACGGCCTCGCCCACCCCCAGCCCGCAGGAGCCGTGCCGGTCGGCTCCCCGGGCGGTCTCCCGGACCCGGTTCGCGGCCCGGTGGTACGGGGTGGCCAGCAGCGCCTCCCCGTCGACCGTCAGCCGGTCGAGCGCGTCGGGCACCCCCACCGAGGTGAGGTGGTCGGCCTCGGCGGCCAGCGCCAGCGGGTCCACCACCACGTGCCGCGACAGGTGTGTACCGACGCCGGGCCGGAACGTCCCCGCGCCGAACTGCGCGTACGTGTGGTGTCGTCCGTCGCGCAGCACGACGTTGTGCGCCGCCTGCGCGCCCCCGTTGAAACGGACCACCGTGTGGACGGGCCGGGTCGCGCAGAGCCAGTCCACGACGGTGCCCTTGCCGGCGTCGCCGTAGCCGAGGTCGACCACCATCACGTGGTTCACAGCCGGGTGACCCCGCGACCGTCGGTGCGCGTGACCGGCAGCGCGGCCACCTCGGTCCGCCGCCCGCCGTCGAGCCGGGCCAGCGCCCTGGACACCGTGCCGGTGGCCGCCGAGCCCGCCCGGTCCAGGTCGCGCAGGCCCTCGTCCAGGTCGATGGCCTGCTCGCCGAGTCCGATGGTCAGCGCGATGGTCTCGCAGACCGCGTCCGGGTCGTCCAGCTCGACGGCGCGCTGCCCGAGCAGGCCCCGCCAGTGGTCGAGCACGGTGGCGTTGCCGGAGTAGTGGCTGCCGGTGGGGAGCAGGTAGTAGGTGTCCCAGCGGCGGGTCACCTCGTCGACGATCTGCCGCAGCCCGACGTCCTCGCGCAGGTCGTCACCGATCAGGCGGGCCACCTCGCGGGCCTTCACCCGGGGGTAGGCGAGCTCGTCGCCGATGATGAACAGGTAGCCGCGTCGGCCGCGCTTGTCCCAGCTGTCGGTGGCGGTGTGCCGGGCCATGAAGTACATCGCCAGCTCGTACGACTCGGTCATCTGCCCGCCGCCGCCACCCTCCAGCACGATCCGGCCGAGGTCGTCGTCCATCCGGTTGTCCGACTCGAACTGCCCGACCTGCAACGGCACCCGGTCGCAGGTGGCGTCGCCGATCGCGCCGAACATGATCTGCGGGTCGCGGGCGTAGCCCTGCCGCAGCAGCAGGCCGAGCAGCTGCGGCAGCTTGGTCTGGAGCACGCGCGGCACGTGCCCCATCGAGCCGGTCACGTCGAAGAGCACTGCGATCGGGGTCGACTGCGGGTGCTCGGCCGAGTCGCGGCTCTCCCGTACGGCGCCGCGGGGGTCGAGCGCGGGGTGCACGGTGCGCGCCCCGCTGTCGCTGTAGGAGAAGGCGCTGGCGCCGGTGGCCCGGCGGTAGCGGTCCGCGGCGTCGTACACGTCGGTGGACCAGATTCCACTGCCCATGACAGCTCCTAACGGTTGAGGGTGAAGGGGCGGAAGGTGCGCGGCCCGTACTGCCGTTCCAGCACCTGGTCCAGCTCGCCCAGCAGCCGCCAGGCGTCGTCGGGCCGGGCGTTCAGGGCGGGGCGCCGGCACCCGGCGGCGAAGTCGAGCAGCGCCCGCGGTGCCCGGTCGCCCATCAGTTCGGTCATGCAGCGGGTGGCCATCGCGATGTCGGTGCCCGGGCCGCACGGTCGCCTCGCGACGACCTCCGGCGGATACCAGTCCTCGTGGTCGGGCACCAGGGCCGGGACGGCGCCGCCGTCGACCACCGAGAAGCACCAGTCGACGAGCACCACGCCGTGCGCGTCCGGCTCGATCAGGACGTGCCGGGGCAGCACCGCGCCGTGCACCACGCCCGCCCGGTGGGCCAGGCCGAGCGCCACCAGCAGCCGCCGCCACATCCACGCCACGTCGCGGCCGTCCAGGCCGTCGGGGTACGCCCGGCGGACCTCGTCGAGGCTGCGCAGGCCGGGCGCGGTGGCCAGCACGGTGACCTGCCGTTCGGCGCCGGTCGCCGGGTCGCGGGCCACCAGCGAGTCGACCAGGCGGGGCACGTACGGCAAATGGCGCGGGTCGCCCCGCTCCTCGAGCGCCCGCAGGGCGTGCGCCTCACGGGCCATCAGGTCGTTGTCGGCCGGGCTGCGGGGCAGCTTGAGCAGCCGGTCCGCCCCGACGTCGTACAGGTCGGCGAGGTCGCCGACGTGAGCGAGGCGGGTGAGCCGGTAGTCGCCGAGCGCGCCTCGGGCCCGCCACCGGGTGGTGACCCGGGCCAGCGCGTCGGCGGCCTCGGCGCGTACCCGCGGGTCGGCCGCGCCCAGCCGGTCGGGGTGCAGGGCCGCGACCAGCTGCCGGTAGCGGCGGGCCGGCTCGGTCCTGCCGAACAGCTCCTCGTCGGTGCGGGCCGCCGCGACCAGCCGGACCGCCTCGTCGGTCCTCACCGGACCGTCTCCTCGCGGGCGGGGCGCAGCAGCGCCGGGTGCAGCAGCCGGGCGTCGCCGGCCCGGTAGAGCTTGGCGCGGGGCCCGCCCCGGGCGCCGCCCCGCTCGGTGCTGGCGCCGGTGCTCTCCACGAACCCCGGCACGGAGAGCACCTTGCGGTGGAAGTTGCCGGCGTGCAGCGGGTGCCCCCACACCGTCTCGTAGACGGCACGCAGCTCGCTGATGGTGAACTCGCCGTCGAGGAAGCGGGTGGCCAGCGGGGTGTACTCCAGCTTGGCGCGGGCCCGTTCCAGCCCGTCGTCGATGATCCGGCCGTGGTCGAAGGCGAGCTGCCGGCTGGTCAGCGCGGTCACCGGCAGCCAGATCGCCTCGTCGGCGTCGGTGCCGGCGGCCGGGTCGGGCAGGTCGGGTGCGAATGCGAGGTGGGCGACGGAGACGACGCGCATCCGCGGGTCGCGGTCGACGGCGCCGTAGCTGGCGAGCTGTTCCAGGTGTACGCGGCGCAGCCGTTCGCCGCCGAGCCCGGTCTCCTCGGCCAGCTCCCGGCGCGCGCCGGTGGCCAGGTCCTCCTCGGGGCGGACGAACCCGCCGGGCAGCGCCCAGTGGCCCTCGTACGGCGGTTGGCCCCGTCGGATGAGCAGCAGGTGCAGCTCGCCGCCGCGGATGGTCAGCGCGACCACGTCGACGGTGACGGCGATCGAGGGGTAGGCCGAGGGGTCGTACGCGGCGAGGAAGTCCTGCTCGTTCACGGCGTCTCTCTCATTTCGAGAACAACTCAATGTGAGAACAACCTAGCGCACGAAAGGGTGGAAGCCAACCCCTCGCGTCGTTCAGCGGATGGTGCCCACCAGGTGCGGACGGCCGGTCCGAGCGTCGTTCAGGGCGAAGTCCCAGGCCGGGGTGGCACTGAACGCCACGGTGCCGGGCAGCGGCACCGGCAGCTTGAACGACACGTCCACCGTGTACGCCTCCGGCAGCCGGCTCTCCAGCGCCGCCAGGCAGCGCGCCTTGCTCCACATCCCGTGCGCGATCGGGCGGGGGAAGCCGAGCAGCCGTGCCCCCAGCCGGGAGGTGTGGATCGGGTTGTGGTCGCCGGAGACGCGGGCGTAGTCCGTACCGACCCGGGGCTCGACGCGCCAGCGGGCGGAGGCGGCCGGCGGCGCGGGCCGCTCACCCCGGTCGCGCCGCGCACCGCCGCCGGGCGTGCGCTCCTTGCCCAGGTACGTCGAGACGCCGCGCCAGACCTCCTCGCCGCCGACCGACCCGACCAGTACGACGTCGATCTGCCGTCCCCGCTCGTGCGGTCGCAGGTTCTCCGCGTACGTGACGAAGTCCAGCGTCTCGCCGGCCTCGATCGGGCGGTGCACGGTGATCCGGTTGCCCACGTGCACCACGCCGGTCAGCGCGATCGGGAACTCCGGCGTGGTCATCAGCCGCAGCGACAGCGGAAAACCCATCACGTGCGGGTACGTCGCCGGCAGCCGGTCGGCCAGCCGGAACCCGCAGACCCGGTCGTAGTCGGCCAGGTGCGCCCGGTCGACGCTGCTCCCGGCGACGGCCAGTTCGACCTGCGGCGGGGCGTCCGGGCGGCGGGACCGGCCGATGACCGGCACCGCGTCGCGCAGCGCCCGGCGGTAGAGCGCGCCGGGCGCCGGCATCCGGGGCAGCTCGACCCGCGCCCGGCCCGCCGGTGCGGCGTGCCCGGACAGGTCCGTGGTCGCGTACGCGGACAGGTCGTGGGTGGCTTCCAGGCTCACGTCGTGGTCGGCCGAGGCGGCCCGGACGGCGGCCAGGTCCGCCGCCGAGATCACCTCGGTCGGCCCGTCGATGAGGTCTCCGACGGAGAGGTGCTCCGCCCGGCCGTCCTCCGGCCGCTTCTTCCTCGCCATCACGCCCCCAACAGGCTCTGGCCGCAGACCCGGACCACGTTGCCGCTGACCGCGCCGGACGCCGGCCAGGCCAGCCAGCCGATCGTCTCGGCCACGTCCACCGGCAGCCCGCCCTGGGCCATGCTGTTCATCCGGCGGCCCGCCTCGCGCAGCGCCAGCGGTACGCGGGCGGTCAGCCGGGTCTCGATGAAGCCGGGGGCGACCGCGTTGACGCTGATCCCGCGCCCGTGCAGCTCCGGGGCCAGCGACTCGACCAGCCCGATCACGCCGGCCTTGCTGGTGGCGTAGTTGGTCTGCCCCCGGTTGCCGGCGATACCGGCGATCGAAGAGACCGCCACGATCCGGCCACCGGCCGGGATCAGCTCGCGTTCCAGCAGCACGTCGTTGATCCGCTCCTGGCTGGAGAGGTTGACGTCGAGCACCTGGTCCCACCGGTCGGCGTCCATCCGGCCGAGCGTCTTGTCCCGGGTGATGCCCGCGTTGTGCACCACCACGTCGACCCGGCCGTGCCGGCCGGCGAGGTGCTCGGCGAGCCGGGTGGGGGCGTCCGGGGTGGTCAGGTCGAGCTGGACGGCACTGCCGCCGATCTCGTTGGCCACCGCGGCCAGCTCGTCGCCGGCCGCCGGGATGTCCAGCGCCACGACCTGGGCGCCGTCGCGGGCCAGCACCTTCGCCAGCGCCGCGCCGATGCCCCGGGCCGCCCCGGTGACCAGGACGACCTGACCGTCGAGCGGGCGGTCCCAGTCCGCCGGCGGCTGGGCGGTGCCGGCCCCGACCCGGACGACCTGCCCCGAGACGTACGCGGACCGGCCGGACAGGAGGAATCGGAGGGTCGATTCGAGGCTGGTCAGGGTGCCGGCGTCACCCTCCCTGGTGACGTACACGAGCTGGGCGGTGACGCCGCGGCCGAACTCCTTGCCGATGCTGCGGGTCAGGCCCTCCAGGGCGCGCTGGGCGGTGGCCTCACGCGGCGAGCCGCACTCGGCCGGCGGGGTACCCAGCACGATCACCCGGCCGCTGGGCAGCACCGAGCGGGCCTGCGGGTGGAAGAAGTCGTAGAGCTGGCGCAGCCCGGTGGAGTCGGTGATGCCGGTGGCGTCGTAGACCAGTGCCCCGTACCGCTGGGGGGTGCCGTCGGTGGCGGTGGTGCCGGCCACCGGATCGCGCACCTCCACCCCGGCGAAGGTCAGGATCTTGCCGACCGGCTCGCCGAGCCGGCTGCCGGTGGCCGCGCCGAGCAGCGCCGGCCCGGGCAGGAGCGGATCGCCGGGGGTGTGCCGGCGCAGTCGCGGCGGGTCGGGCAGCCCGAGGCGCTTGACCAGCGCGCGGCCGGCCCCCGATTGGACGAAGCTCGCGTACCTGTCGGTCATAGGCGTAGCCTACTGGCCAGTAGGTTGTGGGCAAGTCCTGAAACGGAGGCGGGATCGTGCAGAGCATCCGGCGGGTCGCGGTCATCGGCGGCAACCGCATCCCCTTCGCCCGGTCCAACTCCCGCTACGCGAACGCGTCCAACGCGGACATGCTGGGCGCGGCGCTGGACGGGTTGGTGGCCCGGTTCGGCCTGGCCGGGCAGCGGGTCGGCGAGGTGGTGGCCGGCGCGGTGCTCAAGCACGCGAAGGACTTCAACCTCACCCGCGAGGTGGTGCTCGGCTCGAAACTCGACCCGCACACCCCCGCGTACGACATCCAGCAGGCCTGCGGCACCGGCCTGGAGGCGGCCATCCTGGTCGCCAACAAGATCGCCCTCGGGCAGATCGACGTGGGCATCGCCGGTGGCGTCGACACCACCTCCGACGCGCCCCTGGCCGTCAACGAGGACATGCGCCGCACGCTGCTCAAGCTCAACTCCGCCCGGACCCTCGGCGAGCGGCTGAAGATCGCCGCCAAGCTGCGGCCGCACCAGCCGTTCAAGCCGGAGATCCCGCGCAACGCCGAGCCGCGTACCGGGCTGTCGATGGGCGAGCACGCCGCGCAGACGGCGCTGCGCTGGCAGATCGACCGGCAGGCGCAGGACGAGCTGGCGCTCCGGTCGCACCAGCGGCTCGCCGCCGCGTACGAGCGGGGCTTCTTCGACGACCTGATGACGCCGTACCTCGGGCTGACCCGGGATGCGAACCTCCGCCCGGACACCACGCTGGAGAAGCTCGGCTCGCTCAAGCCGGTCTTCGGCGCGAAGGGCTCCGACGCCGACCAGGCGACCATGACCGCCGGCAACTCCTCCCCGCTCACCGACGGCGCGTCGACCGTGCTGCTCGCCTCGGAGGAGTGGGCGCGCGAGCACCACCTGCCGGTGCTGGCCTGGTTCTCCTGGTCGGAGGTCGCCGCGGTCGACTTCGTGCACGGCGACGAGGGGCTGCTGATGGCCCCCGCGTACGCGGTGCCCCGGATGCTCGCCCGGGCCGGGCTGACCCTGCAGGACTTCGACTACTACGAGATCCACGAGGCGTTCGCCTCGCAGGTGCTGGCCACCCTGGCCGCCTGGGAGTCGCCGGAGTTCTGCAAGGACCGGCTGGGGCTGGACGCCCCGCTCGGCTCGATCGACCGCGACAAGCTCAACGTCAACGGCTCCTCGCTCGCCGCCGGGCACCCGTTCGCCGCCACCGGCGGCCGGATCGTCGCCACCCTGGCCAAGCTGCTCGACGGCAAGGGCGGCGGCCGGGGGCTGATCTCCATCTGCGCGGCCGGCGGGCAGGGCGTCACGGCGATCCTGGAGCGCTGAGCGTCGCACTACGGCGGGACGCGGGGTGCCGCGCGGCGTCCTCGGCCCGGTCCGGGCGCTGCTGTCGGCGTACGAGAGAATGAGGTACGTGACGACGATCCCGAACGTGCTCGCCAACCGGTACGCCTCGCCCGAGCTGGTCGCCCTCTGGTCCCCGGAGGAGAAGGTACGGCTGGAGCGGCGGCTCTGGCTCGCCGTGCTGAAGGCCCAGCGTGACCTCGGCGTGGCCGTGCCGGACGGGGTGGTCGAGGCGTACGAGCGGGTGATCGACGACATCGACCTGGCCTCGATCGCCGAGCGGGAGCGGGTCACCCGGCACGACGTGAAGGCCCGGATCGAGGAGTTCAGCGCGCTCGCCGGGCACGAGCACGTGCACAAGGGGATGACCTCTCGGGACCTCACCGAGAACGTCGAGCAGCTCCAGGTGCGCCGCTCGCTGGAGCTGATCCGGGACCGCGTGGTCGCGGCCCTGGCCCGGCTGGCCTGGCTCGCGCACGAGCACTCCGGGCTGGTGATGACCGGGCGATCGCACAACGTCGCCGCGCAGGCCACCACGCTGGGCAAGCGCTTCGCGTCGGCCGCCGAGGAACTGCTGATCGCGTACGAGCGGCTGGAAGACCTGATCAACTGGTACCCGCTGCGCGGGATCAAGGGCCCGGTCGGTACCGCCGCCGACCAGCTCGACCTCTTCGACGGCGACGCGGAGAAGGTGGCCGAGCTGGAGCGCCGGGTGGCCGGGCACCTCGGGTTCAGCCGGGTGCTGGACAGCGTCGGGCAGGTCTACCCGCGCTCGATCGACGTGGCGGTGCTCGCGGCGCTCTCCCAGGTCGCCGCCGCGCCGTCCTCGCTGGCCACCACGATCCGGCTGATGGTCGGCCAGGAGCTGGCCACCGAGGGCTTCAAGCCCGGCCAGGTGGGCTCCAGCGCGATGCCGCACAAGATGAACACCCGCTCGTCGGAGCGGGTGAACGGCTTTGCCGTGATCATCCGGGGTTACCTGTCGATGGTCGGCGAGCTGGCCGGCGACCAGTGGAACGAGGGGGACGTCTCCTGCTCGGTGGTCCGCCGGGTCGCCCTGCCGGACGCGTTCTTCGCCGCCGACGGGCTCTTCCAGACCTTCCTCACCGTGCTGGACGAGTTCGGGGCGTACCCGGCGGTGATCAACCGGGAGCTGGAGCGGTTCCTGCCCTTCCTCGCCACCACCAAGATCCTCGTCGCGGCGGTCCGCCGGGGCGTCGGCCGGGAGGTGGCGCACGAGGTGATCAAGGAGCACGCGGTCGGGGTGGCGCTCGCCATGCGCGAGAAGGGCGCCGCCGAGAACGACCTCTTCGACCGGCTCGCCGCCGACGGCCGCCTGGGCCTGACCCGCGCCGAGATCGACGCCCTGGTGGCCGACCCGGCTACCTTCACCGGCGCCGCCCAGGCTCAGGTCGAGGCGATCACCAAGCGCATCACGGCGGTCGTGACCGCCCACCCCGAGGCCGCCACCTACTCCCCGCCGCCCATCCTCTGACCCCTGACACAGGCCCCCGTCTGCGGCGGGTCGGGGCGTCCCGGCCGGACGAGATCCCGACCCGTCGCAGACGGGTGTGGCTGAGGCGCCGGCTTCAGGTCTTGCGGGTGGGGGTGTCGGCGGCGGAGGAGAGGTTGGGCGCGCTCGCCGGCTCCGCGATGCCGCCGGGGGCCTCGGCGAAGCCGGGCTCGTGGGCGGTCTCCGCCGCGACCAGCGGCTGGTCGCTCGGCATGACGTCGGGCACCTTGGGTACGACGATCACCGCCGTGCCGTACGCGCAGATCTCCATCCACATCTCGCCGCAGTCGCGGCTGTCGAAGCGCATCCCCACCACGGCGTTCGCGCCGAGCCGGAGGGCCTCCTCGCCGAGCCGGGCCACCGAGTCGGTGCGCCACCGGGTGAGGTTGTCCGGGGCCATCGGGTCGTACGCGCCACCGCGCAGGTTCTTGACCCCCTCGCGGTACGGGTTCCGGGTCCGCGCCATCGATGAGACCACTTCGCCGAGGATCTGGCGGATCTCGTAGCCAGGCAGTTGATCCGTCGTCACGACCAGCACGATTCCGATGCTGTCAGTCCGCGCCCGGGCCGTTCGCGAGCCGTGTTCACCTGATCGGATGCTGCAAAACGTGGCGGCGCGGACGGCGGGGGATCGCCCGGCCATCCGCGCCCCCACGGCGCTAACCGTCAGACACCGGCCACCGAGGTGATCCAGGCCCGGTTGTACGCGACGCTGCCGTAGTTCTGGATGCTCTGGCCGTCGGCGGTGGAGGCCACGCCGACCTGCCGGCCGTTGTAGAACTGCGGGCCGCCGGAGTCGCCGCGCCAGGCGTTGCCGCTGATCTCGCTGCTCCGGATCGCCTGCCCGCCGTACGCGTCGGTGGCGCTGTTGCTGGTCACCTGGACCGTGGCGGTCTTGAGCTGGCTGGAGGCCGAGCAGCCGCTGTAGCAGGTCTGGCCCCAGCCGTAGATCGAGTTGGTGGAGCCGATCGGCGGGTTGCTGGTGGCCAGCGTCACCGTGCTGGTGGTGACCGGGCTGGACAGCCGCATCAGCGCGAGGTCGTAGCGGCTGTAGGTGGCGCTGACGGTGCGGGTCACGCCGCCCGAGGAGCGGTAGACGCTGCCGATCCGGACGGACATCGAGCCGTTGATGCAGTGCCGCGCGGTGAGCACCCACTGCGACGAGATCACGCTGCCGGAGCAGGTGAACGAGCCGTTGCTGAACACCGCGGCGGCCCACGGGGCGGAGGAGACGGTGTTGCCACCGATGATCGGCTGGGGGCCGGCGGGGGCGGCGGTGGCACCGGACGAGGCGGCGAGGACGCCGGCGAGCGCGGTGGTCAGGACCGCGAGCAGGGGGCGGATACGCATGTCGGGGGACTCCTTGTGGGCAGGCCCGGGGTCGCCGGGCCGAGTCGGCCCCGGCGGGTGAGGGGGTGACCCGCCGGGGGCGTCGAAAGCATCGACATCTGCCGATGTACGGTAGGCCGCCCGCGCTCCGTTCACAAGAGTTAATAGAGATTAATGGATGTGACGACCCAGCGTCACGACATGCTCGTCCCTGTTTGTCGGGAACCGGTCATCCTCACCGGCATCCCCGGAGATTCCCCTGCTCACCGGGGTGGTGGCGACGCGCCGCGAGCGCGGCAGGCAACGAAACCGCATCGGCGCGGCAACGAACGCGCATCGGCCCTCCGCGCGGACCGGTGGTTATGTTGATCAGTGCCCTGAACTGCCCCCGGCCGGTGCGTCCGGAGCCGAATCTGCCAGGTACGCTGGCTGCGCTCGCCCGTAGTGGGCCGGCACCCAACTGCGTACACAGTCAGGAGTGCCCAGTGCCTCGCGTCGTCGTCGACGTCATGCTCAAGCCCGAGATCCTCGATCCTCAGGGCCAGGCCGTCGCAAACGCGCTGCCGCGGCTCGGCGTCAGTGACGTCGCCTCTGTCCGGATCGGCAGGCGGATCGAGATCGAGTTCACCGGCGAACCGGACCTGGACCGGGCCCGGGAGATCGCCGACAAGCTGCTCGCCAACCCCGTCATCGAGGACTTCACCGTCCGGGTGGTCGAGGCGGACGAGACCGTGGACGCGCACCCGTGACCGCCCGCGTCGGTGTGGTGACCTTCCCCGGGTCGCTCGACGACGGGGACGCCGCCCGGGCCGTCCGGATCGCCGGCGCCGAGCCGGTCCGGCTCTGGCACGGTGACGCGGAGCTGCACGGGGTGGACGCCGTCGTCCTCCCGGGTGGCTTCTCCTACGGCGACTACCTGCGCTGCGGCGCCATCGCCCGGTTCGCCCCGGTGATGGAGCGGATCGTGGACGCGGCCCAGGGCGGCCTGCCGGTGCTCGGCATCTGCAACGGCTTCCAGATCCTCTGCGAGGCCCACCTGCTGCCGGGCGCGCTCACCCGCAACCAGCACCTGCACTTCCGCAACCGGGACCAGGTCCTGCGCGTGGAGTCGACCGGCACCGCCTGGACGAACGCCTTCCAGGCCGGCCAGGAAATCCTGATCCCGGTCAAGAACGGCGAGGGCTGCTACGTCGCGGACACCGCGACGCTGGACGAGCTGGAAGGCGAGGGGCGCGTCGTCGCCCGCTACGTCGGTGGCAACCCCAACGGGTCGCAGCGCGACATCGCCGCGATCACCAACCCCGCCGGCAACGTGGTCGGCATCATGCCGCACCCCGAGCACGCGGTGGAGGCGCTCACCGGCCCCTCCCTGGACGGCCTCGGCTTCTTCACCTCGGTGCTCAAGCACCTGGTGGGGACGCCGGCGTGACCGTGCGCGGCGGGATCATCGGTCGGCTCCACCGCCCGACGGGCGGCCACGAGCGCAGCGAGGAGACGTCATGACCACCCATCCGGACCCGGCCGTACGGGAGACCCCGGACGCCTTCCCGGCCGCCCCGGCGGAGCCGCGCGCGGCCACCGTGGTGCCGCAGGGCGGCCCGGTCGACGCGGCGCCGGCCGCCGACTGGACCACCGGCGTGGACACCGTGTCGCAGGCCGCCGGCACCCCCGAGGAGCTCCAGCCGTACGCCGAGCTGGGTCTGCGTGACGACGAGTACGACCGGATCCGCGACATCCTCGGCCGGCGCCCCACCCAGGCCGAGCTGGCCATGTACTCGATCATGTGGAGCGAGCACTGCTCCTACAAGTCGAGCAAGGTGCACCTGCGCCAGTTCGGCGAGAAGGCCCCGCCGAGCGACCGGCTGCTCGCCGGCATCGGGGAGAACGCCGGCGTGGTCCAGGTCTCCGACGAGCTGGCGGTGACCTTCAAGGTCGAGTCGCACAACCACCCGAGCTTCGTCGAGCCGTACCAGGGCGCGGCGACCGGCGTCGGCGGCATCGTCCGGGACATCCTCGCCATGGGCGCCCGTCCGGTCGCCGTGATGGACCCGCTGCGCTTCGGCGCGGCCGACCACCCGGACACCGCCCGGGTGCTGCCCGGCGTGGTCGCCGGCGTCGGCGGCTACGGCAACTGCCTGGGCCTGCCCAACATCGGCGGCGAGGTCGTCTTCGACCCCTGCTACCAGGGCAACCCGCTGGTCAACGCGCTCTGCCTCGGCGTACTGCCGGTCGACCGGCTGCAGAAGAAGGACGCCACCGGCCCCGGCAACATCGTGGTGCTGATGGGCGCCAAGACCGGCCGCGACGGCATCGGCGGCGTCTCCGTGCTGGCCAGCGCCACCTTCGACGAGGGCAGCGAGCAGCGCCGCCCGTCCGTGCAGGTGGGTGACCCGTTCACCGAGAAGCTGCTGATCGAGGCCTGCCTGGAGCTGTACGACGCCGAGCTGGTCGTCGGCATCCAGGACCTGGGCGGCGCGGGCCTGACCTGCGCGCTCACCGAGACCGCCGCCTCGGCCGGCACCGGCATGCGGGTGTGGCTGGAGCGGGTGCCGCTGCGCGAGCCCTCGATGGAGCCGCACGAGATCCTGGCCAGCGAGTCCCAGGAGCGGATGCTGCTGGTCGTCACCCCGGAGAAGCTGGAGGCGGTGCTCAAGACCGCCGACAAGTGGGGCGTGCTGGCCACCGCGATCGGTGAGGTCACCGCGCCCTCCGCCGACGGGCAGCCCGGCCGGCTGCTGGTCACCTGGAACGACCACGTCGTGGTCGACGTGCCCCCGGGCTCGCTGGTCGACGACGGCCCGGTCTACGCCCGCCCGATGCGCGAGCCGGCCGACCTGATCCTGCTCCAGGCCGACCGGGCCGAGACGCTGCCCCGGCCGAGCACGCCGGAGGCGCTGCGGGAGACCCTGCTCCGCATGATCGCGTCGCCGAACCTGGCCGACAAGACCTGGGTCACCGAGCAGTACGACCGCTACGTGCTGGGCAACACCGTGCTCGCCCAGCCGGAGGACTCCGGCGTGATCCGGATCGACGAGCGCACCGGCCTCGGTGTGGCCCTGTCGGTGGACGGCAACGGCCGGTACGCCCGCCTCGACCCGTACAACGGGACGAAGCTGGCGCTGGCCGAGGCGTACCGGAACGTGGCGGTGACCGGCGCGAAGCCGATCGCCGTGACCAACTGCCTCAACTTCGGCTCGCCGGAGGACCCGGGCGTGATGTGGCA
This sequence comes from Micromonospora sp. URMC 105, assembly GCF_051386295.1. Classification (NCBI taxonomy): domain Bacteria; kingdom Bacillati; phylum Actinomycetota; class Actinomycetes; order Micromonosporales; family Micromonosporaceae; genus Micromonospora; species Micromonospora sp. URMC 105. Next base: position 23,934 of record NZ_JBPQTL010000032.1, read on the forward strand.
GTTCGCCGAGGCCGTGCGTGGCCTGGCCGACGGCTGCCTCGAACTGGGCATCCCGGTGACCGGCGGCAACGTCAGCTTCTACAACCAGACCGGCGCCGCCGCGATCCACCCGACCCCGGTGGTCGGCGTGCTCGGCGTGCTGGACAACGTCGCCGACCGGGTGCCGATGGGCTTCGTCCCGCGCGGCGGCAGCGACCACGACCAGCTCTTCCTGCTCGGTGACACGCACGTCGAGCTCTCCGGCTCGGAGTGGGCCTGGGTGACGCACGAGCACCTGGGCGGCATGCCGCCGCAGGTCGACCTGGCCCGCGAGCGGGTGCTGGCCGAGCTGATGGCGGAGGCGGCCCGGGTGGGTCACCTCAGCTCCGCGCACGACCTCTCCGACGGTGGTCTCGCCCAGAGCCTGGTCGAGTCGTGCCTGCGGCGTGGGGTCGGCGCCCGGATCGCCGTGCCGGAGCGGTTCGCCGACGGGTCGCTGCCGTTCGTCTTCCTGTTCAGCGAGTCGGCCGGCCGGGTGCTGGTCTCGGTGCCGCGTGGTCACGAGAAGGCGTTCACCGCCCTCTGCGGTGAGCGTGGCGTGCCGTGGGAGCTGATCGGCGTGACCGACCCGGCGAGCCGCGCCCTGGAGGTGCACGGCCAGTTCCGGATCGGCCTGGACGAGCTCCGTCAGGCGCACACCGCCACCCTGCCCCGGCTCTTCGGCGGCCCGGAGGCCGCCCAGGTCGAGGTCGAGGCGACGCGGACCGGCACCACCACCGTCGCGCCGGCCACCGCCGCGCAGCCGGTGGACGTGCCGACCGCCGAGGATGCCGAGGCCGAGCCGGCCGCCACCGACGCGCAGCCGGAGCCGGCCGCCGTCGACGGGTCGCCCCGGCCCGAGGCCACCGTCGACGAGGCCACCGGTGCCGAGGCGGCGGAGCAGGAGCGTCCGACCACGGAGGTCACCGCAGATGCGACGGCTTCCGACGCTCCGGCGGCCCCGTCCGGCCCGGGCGACGACGAGCAGTCCGCCGCGTCCGACAAGCGCTGAGGCGGTGGCGGCGGCCGTCCATGCCCAACCTGGCGCCGGCGCCCGGTTCGACTGGGGGCTGACCGGGGCGGCCGAACTCGGCCGGGTCTGCGCCGTACTGGTGGTGGTGGACGTGCTCTCGTTCACCACCGCCGTCGAGGTGGCGGTCGGCCGGGGCATGCGGGTGCACCCGTTCCCCTGGGGTGAGCAGGCGGCGGAATACGCGCGGCGGGTCGGCGCGGTCGCCGCGGTGGGCCGCCGGCAGACCACCCCGGAGCACCCGTGGTCGCTCTCACCGGCGGCGTTGAGCACCGCGCCGGTCGTGACCGACCTGGTGCTGCCGTCGCCGAACGGCTCCGCGATCAGCGCCGCCGCCAGCGCCACCGGCATGCCGGTGGTAGCGGCGTGCCTGCGCAACGCCCGCGCCGTCGGGCGTTGGCTGCGCCACCAGGGGTACGGCTCGGCCGACGCCCCGGTCGGCGTGGTGGCCGCCGGTGAACGCTGGCCGGACGGCTCGCTGCGCCCGTCGGTGGAGGACCAGCTGGGCGCGGCCAGCGTGCTGGACGCCATCTCCGACGTACCGGGTGGGCTCTCCGTGGAGGCGGCGATGGCGCTCGCCGCGCTGGCCAGCACCCCCGACGTTCCGGCGGCGGTGCGCGGTTGCGTCTCCGGCCGGGAGTTGATCGAGGGCGGCTTCGCCGGCGACGTGGAGGTCGCCGTACAGATCGGCGTCTCCGCGGTGGTGCCGGTGCTGCGTCAGGGCGTCTTCTCCGCCGGTTGAGCAGACCTGCGAAAAGGGCCGCCCGGTGATCCGGGCGGCCCTTTTCCTGTCGCTCGTGCGGGTCAGTCGTCCAGCCAGTCCAGGCGGCGCCCGCCGCGCTCCTGCTGCGGCGGCGCCGCGTCCGGTCGGGCCCGGCCCGCCTGGGCCTGGTCGCCGTAGTAGCCGCCGCCCTGCTGCTGGTCGTAGCCGCGGTCGTCGTAACCGCCGCTGCGCTGCTGCGGCGGCTCCTGGTCGTAGCCGCCCGGCTGGCCGTAGCCGCCCTGCTGGGGTGCGCCGTACCCGCCGCCGCCCTGCTGGTCGTACCCGCCGCCCTGCTGGTCGTACCCGCCCTGCTGGGGAGCGCCGTATCCGCCGCCGCCCTGCTGGTCGTAGCCGCCCGGGGCAGCCGGGGCAGCGCCGTAGCCGTTGTCGTAGCCCTGCTGCGGCGCGCCGGCGTCGTAGCCGCCCTGCCCGCCGTAGCCGTTGCCGCCGCCGTAGCCGCCGGCCGGTTCCTGGCCCCGGCCGTACGGTGCCGGGTCGGGCTCGCCGTAGCCGTGTCCCTGCTCGGGCTGGTAGGTGCTGGTCGGGTACGGGTCGGCGGCCGGGGCGTACGCGCCCGTGCTCTCCCCGGTGTACCGGCCGGTGGGCTCGTCGTAGCGCTCGCCGTAGCCGCCGCCCGGGTTTCCGGCGGCGTAGCCGGGCCCGCCGGCCGGGGCGTCGTAGTCCCGGCTGCCGTAGCCGCCGCCGGAGGAGGGTGCGGCACCGTAGCCGCCCTGCTGGCCGTACCCGCCCGGGGCGGGCTCGTCGCCGTAGCCGTTGCCGGCCCAGCCGCCCGGCGCGGCGCCCGCGGCGCCGTACGCCTGCGGCGGAGCGCCGTACGGGTCCGGCGGGACGTCGTCCACGACCGGGCGGTGCATCATCGTCGGCGCGTCGCTGAGCGAGGTGCCGCCGACCATGGTCGGGTCGGGTCCGGCCGCGCCGACCCGGTTGACCACGCGGGTCTGGTCGTCGGCCCCTCGGAAGGCGCCCCGCGCGCCGGGCACCGCGCCCGCGGCGGCGGCACCGGCCGGGGCGTCGTCGTCCTCCTCGTCGGCGTTCTTGCGCCGCATCCAGAGCAGCACGATCGTGCCGACGCCGGCCGCGACGAGCAGGCCGCCGAGCAGGATGATGATGAAGGAGCCGGCCCCGCCGCCGTCGTCGGACGCGGCCTGGGACTGCCCGGGAGCAGCCGCCTCGACGCTCTCGTCGGCGGCCTCGTCGGTCGCCTCCTCGGTGGGCGGCGGCTCCTCGGTCGCCGACGGCGTCGCGCTCGGGGAGACCTCCACCTTGAGCGCGAGGGAGATCCGCTGGCCGCTCAGGCTGTCCCCGGCGCTCGCGTTGAGCGTCTTGGTCGCCTGGATGTTGTCCTTGGTGGCGCCGAGGTCGATCCGGCCGGGGCTGATCGGCTGCGAGCTGGAGCCGGTGAAGCGGTAGTTGCCGCTGCCGTCGCTGGTGGTCTGGTACTGGTGGTTCTGCGAGTCGCGCAGCATCACGATCGCGTTCGGGACGGCGTCGCCGTTGGCGGCCACCACCACCTTGCCGGAGATCGACTTGACCGTCTGGTCCTGCGGCGGAGTGGTCGGCGGGGCCGCCTTGGCCTTCACGGTCACGCTCAGCGGCTTGGAATCGGAGCCGCCCTCACCCTCGACGCGCACGGTCGCCCGGGTTCCGTTGGCCGCCGGCGCGTCGCCACTGGCCGAGAGGGTCAGCGTCACGCGCTGCGGCCCGGGAACCAGACCGAAGCTGACCTCCCCGCAGCCGCCGCAGCTGACGCCCTGCGGAAGACCGGTGACGCTGACGTTCGCCGTCGTCTCGCCGTCGTCCGGATTGACCTGGACACTGATGCGGCTGCTGCGACCGGCGTCGATGGTGACCGAGTCGTCCGAAGAGGTGATCTTGGCTGCGGACGCCGGTGTGGCGGGGACGGTGAGCAGGGCGCCGGTAACCAGCGCTACGACCACACCGGCCCGCTGCTTCCAGGCACGTCGGTGTGTTGACACGTCCACCGCCTTCCGGACTGATTCCCCGGGCCGGGCGGGCCCGGGATCATCACGGTACGAATACGCCGTCGGCAACTATGCCTTGTCTGACCGGATCAGCGCGACCCAGGGCCAGCGTCAGGGCGGGTGTCGTCGAGTCGTATCGTCCCGTCGTGTCCTCTCCGCACATTAAGTCCGCCGCGGTCGCGGCAGCGTTGTCGGCGCTCGACGAGGGGCGTACGCCCGAACGGCCGGTGTACCGCGAGGCGGTCCGTGCCTTGTTGACCGCCCTCGCGGAGCGCGCCCCCGGCCGATCGGTGGAGGTGCGTGTCCCACCTTACGGTGCAGTTCAGTGCCTTCCGGGCCCCCGACACACCCGCGGCACGCCGCCGAACGTGGTGGAGATGGATCCGCCGACCTGGCTGGCGCTGGCCACCGGGCGGCTCTCCTGGACGCAGGCGGTCACCGAGGGTCGCGTACGGGTGAGTGGGAACCGAGCTGACCTCTCGGAGCATCTACCTGTCTAACAGCGGTTCCACGATCGCTTCGGTGACGCGCTGGAGCCAAATCGTGACTATCTGTATCGACTTCCATTCGCGTACACTGTCAGGCGACGACAGTGGTCCCGGCCGAGGAGTGCGAATCAGCGCCTCTGATTCCGCCAGGCCAGTCCAGACCAGCATGAGGGAGCGGCAGGGTGCCCCGAGGCGACGGCCGGCTGAGCCACGACCTTGATCCCCAACGACCCGGTCCGCAGGACGCCTGTGGCGTCTTCGGTGTCTGGGCCCCCGGCGAAGAGGTCGCCAACCTGACCTACTTCGGTCTCTACGCGCTCCAGCACCGGGGCCAGGAGGCCGCCGGCATCGCGGTGAGCGACGGGTCCGGCGTCGTGGTCTACAAGGATCTCGGCCTGGTGGCCCAGGTCTTCGACGAGCCGACGCTGGCCAGCCTGCGTGGCCACGTCGCGATCGGGCACGCCCGATACTCCACCACCGGCGGTTCGACCTGGGAGAACGCCCAGCCGACCATCCGGTCCACCACCTCCGGCACCACCATCGCGCTGGCCCACAACGGCAACCTGGTCAACACCGCCGAGCTGCAGAAGGAGGTCGCCGAGCGGGGCCTGGTCGCCGACGGCGCCACCAACGACACCTCGCTGGTGACCATGCTGCTGGCCGGCCGGCCGGACCTGTCCGTGGAGGCCGCCGCGCTGGAGGTGCTGCCGCAGCTGCGGGGCGCGTTCAGCTTCGTCTTCATGGACGAGTCGACGCTCTACGCGGCCCGCGACCCGCACGGCGTACGGCCGCTGGTGCTCGGCCGGCTGGAGCGCGGCTGGGTGGTCGCCAGCGAGACGGCGGCGCTGGACATCGTCGGCGCCAGCGTGGTCCGCGAGGTCGAGCCGGGCGAGCTGATCGCGATCGACGCCGACGGGCTGCGCTCGGCCCGGTTCGCCGCGCCGGAGCCGAAGGGCTGCCTCTTCGAGTACGTCTACATCGCCCGCCCGGACGCCACCATCGCCGGGCGCAACGTGCACTCGGCCCGGGTGCAGATCGGCCGCCAGCTCGCCAAGGAGCACCCGGTCGAGGCCGACCTGGTGATCCCGGTGCCGGAGTCGGGCACCCCGGCCGCGATCGGGTACGCCGAGGAGTCCGGCATCACCTACGGCGCCGGCCTGATGAAGAACCCGTACGTCGGGCGCACCTTCATCCAGCCGTCGCAGACCCTGCGTCAGCTCGGCATCCGGCTCAAGCTCAACCCGCTGCGCGAGAACGTGCGGGGCAAGCGCCTGGTGGTGGTCGACGACTCCATCGTGCGCGGCAACACCCAGCGGGCCATCGTGCGGATGCTGCGCGAGGCGGGCGCGCTGGAGGTCCACGTCCGGATCTCCTCGCCGCCGGTCAACTGGCCGTGCTTCTACGGCATCGACTTCGCCACCCGGGCCGAGCTGCTGGCCAACGGGCTGGACAACGAGGGCATCCGGCGTTCGATCGGCGCCGACACCCTCGGGTACGTCTCGCTGCCCGGTCTCATCGCCGCGACCGAGCAGCCCAAGACCCGGCTCTGCCGCGCCTGCTTCGACGGGGAGTACCCGATCGAGCTGCCGGCCGGGAACCTGATCGGCAAGCACGTGCTCGAAGGAGTGGGGCGGCGGGTCACGAACTCGCCCTCCGACGACCTCGGGCACACCGCCCCACCGCTCGTCGCCACTCCGGGCGGCGCGACCGTCCACCCGTAGCACCACCCGGCGCCGCCCGGCACCCCGAGCGGCACGGAGAACCACAAAGGGGAGAACCGTGACGCACGTGTCCGAGCGCAGCGGCGCAGGAAGCAGCCCGACGGGCGCCGGCGGCGACCGCCAGCCCTGGACGGCCGGCTCCGGCCGCACGGCGCGCAAACGCTCGGTCTCGTACGCGGACGCCGGTGTGTCGATCGAGGCGGGCGACCGCGCGGTCGAGCTGCTGAAGTCCAAGGTGAAGCAGACCCGGCGGCCGGAGGTCATGGGTGACCTCGGCGGCTTCGCCGGCCTGTTCCGGCTGGACACCAAGAAGTACAAGAACCCGATCCTGGCCTCGTCCACCGACGGCGTGGGCACCAAGCTGGTGATCGCGCAGCAGATGGACATCCACGACACGGTCGGCATCGACCTGGTCGCGATGGTCGTCGACGACCTGGTGGCCTGCGGCGCCGAGCCGCTGTTCCTGCTCGACTACATCGCCACCGGCGAGGTCGTGCCGGACAAGGTCGCCGAGATCGGGGCCGGCATCGCCGACGGCTGCCGGTACGCCGGCTGCGCCCTGCTCGGCGGCGAGACCGCCGAGCACCCGGGCGTGCTGCGCCCCGACGAGTACGACATCTCCGCGACCGGCGTCGGCGTGGTGGAGGAGAGCGACATCCTCAGCCCGGAGCGGGTCGAGGTGGGCGACGTGGTGATCGCCATGCGCTCCTCGGGCCTGCACTCCAACGGCTACTCGCTGGTGCGGCACGTGCTGCTCGGCGCGGGCCGGATGCGGCTCGACGTGGTGATCGAGGACTTCGGCCGGCAGCGGACCCTCGGCGAGGAGCTGCTCACCCCGACCAAGATCTACGCGCAGGACTGCCTCAAGCTGATCGCCGAGGCCGAGGTGCGGGCGCTGGCCCACGTCACCGGCGGCGGCATCCCGGGCAACCTGGTGCGGGTCCTGCCGGAGCACGTCGACGCGGTGGTCAACCGGTCCACCTGGAAGCCGCAGCCGATCTTCGACCTGATCCAGTCCAAGGGCCGGATCGAGGACCCGGAGATGGAGGCGACCTTCAACATGGGCGTCGGCATGTTCGCGATCGTCTCGGCGGAGGACGCCGACCGCGCGCTGGCCACCCTGACCGGACGCGGCGTCGACGCCTGGCAGGCCGGCGAGATCATCGAGGGCACCGGCAACGTGCAGATGATCGGCCAGCACACCCGCGGGTGATCACGCAGCGTTGATCATCCGGGCACCTGATCAGGGCTTCACCCGAGTGGCCATCGCCGCCTAGCCTGAAGGGCCTCAGGCACGGGGGAGGAGGGCCGATGGCTGCTCGGGCACAGTCCGTGACGGGAATGCGGGGCATCGCCGGAGTCCCCTCGTACGTGGTGATGCAGCCGACGACGCTCTGCAACCTGGACTGCGTCTACTGCTACCTGCCGTTCCGTGCCGCCGACCGGCGGATGCCGGTGGCGGTGGCCGAGGCGGTCGCCGCCTGCGTCAACCCGTGGGCGGCGAGCGGCCGGTTCTCGGTGGTGTGGCACGGCGGGGAGCCCCTCGCGGCCGGCCGGGAGCACCTGGCCGCCCTGATCGCGCCGTTCGGGCCCGAGGTGGAGCACCACGTCCAGACCAACGCGACGCTGATCGACGACGCCTGGTGCGCGTTCTTCGCCGAGCACGGGGTGCGGGTCAGCGTGAGCGTCGACGGCCCCCGGGAGCGCAACGGCGACCGGGTGACCCGGGCCGGCCGGCCGGCGTACGACCGGATCGTGCGTGGCGTGGAGACGCTGCGCCGGCACGGCCTGCCGTTCTCGGCGCTGGCCGTGGTGAGCCGGCCCGGCCCCGGCTACGCCACCGAGCTGTACGACTACTTCCTCGACCTCGGCTGCGACGTGCTCGGGGTCAACATCGAGGAGACCGAGGGGGTCAACGTCCGGGGCAACGCGCACGACGCGGCGGCGGTGACCGCCTTCTGGGCGGAGCTGGTGGCCGCCTGGCGCCGGGCGCCCCGCATCCACCTGCGCGAGGTGGAGTGGTCCCTGCGGTACGCGGCGGCGGTGCTGGACGGCGCGGCGGACGACCTGCTGCCGCGGCAGCTCGACCCGATCCCCACCATCGGCCACGACGGCTCGGTGACCGTGCTCTCGCCCGAGCTGGCCGGCTTCACCGATCCCCGGTACGGCGACTTCAGCAGCGGCAACGTGCTGGTGACCCCGCTGGCCGAGATCCTGGCCGGTGCGCCGGGCACGCCCTGGGTCGGCGAGTTCCTGACCGGGGTCGAGGCCTGCCGGTCGTCGTGCGCGTACTTCGGCTTCTGTGGCGGCGGGCACGCGGCCAACCGCTACTTCGAGCAGGGGCGCTTCGACGGTACGGAGACCGAGCACTGCCGCAACAGCAAGATCCGCCTACTGGAGGGAGTGTTGGAGCATGCCCGAGACCACGAGTCACCGGCAGCCTGAGCACGTCGGGAGAGCCGTCACCGAGCCGGTCGTCGACCGGGTCAGGCAGGCCGCCCCGGGGTTGACCGCCCTGCTCCACGAGGCCGAGGCCGCGCGCCGGTCACGGGCGGAGGTGTCGGGCTCCGACGGCGCCGGCGCGGTCTGCGCATGGAACCACTTCGAGAACATCCCGACGTTCTACAACTGGAACAACCGCCCGCGCTGACCGGCCGAGATCAGGGACCCTGCCGGCCGGCCGGAGAGCGTTCCGGTGGGGCGAGGTCCCTGATCGTCGGTATGGCGCCGCTTTGTCGGGCACATGCGTGAGCACGCGGGGAGTTACCGCGTGCTCAGATGCGACCGGAGGTCAGCGGGTCGGAGGAACCCAGGTGTCCGGGTCGTCGTCCGCGTGATCCTCATCATCGTCGTCGACATACTCTTTGTAGTCGTCGTCGAAGTTGTGCTCAGACTTACCAGCACCCGCCAGTTCGCGCTGCAAGGCGGTGAGGTCGGTGTTCGGGGAGTGGTACTTCAACTCCCGGGCCACCTTCGTCTGCTTGGCCTTAGCACGGCCGCGCCCCATGGCTCGACCCCCTCGCACAGAATGCGGGGCAGCCCGAAGGCGGGCCCCGATGACGTCAGGCATCTCTCGTGGCTCTTACGGTACATGGGGATGCCACCGTTCGGCACCTCGGGTTACCGTCAGTCGGCCCTGCGCGTCGCAGCGATCCGACCGTCACCGAGTGTACCCGGTAAGGAGTGGATGCCGGGGCTGGCCGTGACACCGGACAAACCGCCGCGAAACTTCCCGAATGCAGCTTACTCGGGGGCGTCCCCGGAGCGCGGGCCGGTGCCCGCACCCCGGGGAGCCACCGTCAGCGCAGGTGGATGGTGCGCAGCCGGCCCACGTCGGCCATCCGGCGCTCGGCCAGCCGGTCGGCGGCCACCGCCGGCGGCACGCCCTCGTCGTCGGCGAGCCGCAGGATCTCCCGCGTGGTGTCGTAGATCTTCGTGGCGCGCAGCTTGGCCCGCTCGAAGTTGAAGCCCTCGATCTCGTCGGCGACCTGGATCACGCCGCCGGCGTTCACCACGTAGTCGGGGGTGTAGAGGACGCCCCGGTCCGCGAGCAGCTTCTCGATGCCCGGGTGGGCGAGCTGGTTGTTGGCCGCCCCGGTGACCACCTTGGCGCGCAGCGCCGGCACGGTGTCGTCGTTGAGGGCGCCGCCCAGCGCGCACGGGGCGTACACGTCGATGTCGGCGGCGACGAGCGCCGAGGCGTCGTCGACCAGCTCGACCTGCGGGTGGGTGGCGCGCGCCCACTCGAGGGCCTTCGGGTTGACGTCGGTCGCCACGACCTCGGCACCGTCGTCGAGCAGGTGCGTGATGAGGTACTTGCCGACCTTGCCCAGGCCGGCCACGCCGACCCGCTTGCCGGCCAGCGTCGGGGCGCCCCAGACGTGCTCGGCGGCGGCGCGCATGCCCTGGAACACACCCCAGGCGGTGAGGATCGAGGAGTCGCCGGCGCCGCCGTGCTCCACGCTGCGGCCGGTGACGTAGCGGGTCTCCCGGGCGATCACGTCCATGTCGGCGACGTAGGTGCCGACGTCGCAGGCGGTGTAGTAGCGGCCGGCCAGCGACTCGACGAAGCGGCCGTACGCGCGCAGCAGCGCCTCGCTCTTGATCTGCTCCGGGTCACCCCAGATGACCGCCTTGCCGCCGCCCAGGTCCAGCCCGGCCAGGGCGTTCTTGTACGCCATGCCGCGGGACAGGTCGAGCACGTCCGCCAGCGCCGCCTCCTCGCTGGCGTACGGGTAGAACCGGGTGCCGCCGAGCGCGGGGCCCAGCGCGGTCGAGTAGATGCCGATGATCGCCTTGAGGCCGGTCTGCTTGTCCTGGCAGAACACGACCTGTTCGTGACCGGTCGATCCCGGGTCGTCGGTGCTCGCGAATACGCCCATGGCTTGCTCCTGTGTCGGTGTGCGCCCTTGTGGGACGCGGCCCTGGTGGACGCCGGCGGGATGCTGCCGGTCCTGCTGAGCCTAATATCGGTCCACGCCGCACTGCCGTCCACGTCGCGCCTGTCGCCCGGCGCTGACGGCGCCGGGGCCCCGTCTCGTGGGAGGATCGCGACCGTGCCGTCGCTCTTCGCTGCTTACCTGCGCGTCTACGAGCCGTTGACCGCCTTCGACCGGGACCGCCAGGCGTACTGGCGGCGCTACGTGCGGGAGGGGCGGGCGGTCGCCCCGCTGGAGGGCCCCGGGCGGCAGCGCACCTCGGTGATCGAGGCGCTCGGCGCGGGCTGGACCCGGCTGCCGGACCCGCCGGACGAGGCGTACGTGCTGGAGGCCGACGACACGCTGCTGGTCTGCCCGTGGAACCTGCGGATCCGGGTGGCCGAGGCGGCGCTCAGCGCGCGCGACGGGGTGCCGTCGGTGCTCGCCGACGCGTTCGTCCCGCCGGTGCTGGCCGGGCAGGCCAAGGCGGTCGTCGACGACTGGCGCAGCGGGGCGCGGGTGCTGGAGCACGGGGTGCCGCGGCTGCACGAGCAGATCGCCACCTGGGGCGTACCGCTGCGGTGGTTCGTGCTCTTCGAGCCGGCCGAGCGGGAACTGGTCACCCACCCGGCGCGGCGGGCGCTGCGCTACCGCACGGAGATCTCGAAGGCCCGTCGCCGGTCCTCCCGGGCGTTGTCGGTGCTGCGCAAGTCGGTCGGCGAGGCACCGATCACCGAGGCGGTCGAGGAGGCCGCCCGCTGGCTGGAGGAGTTCCACCCGCGCTCGGTGGTGGAGCTGGACTACGGCGGCCTGGTGCAACTGCTCTCCGACGAGACGCTGGCCGCGGACGACTCGACGGAGCTGGTCGCGGCCGGCCTGGCGGGGCTCTCCCGGGGCGAGGCGGAGGAGGCCTCGGCGGCGTACGACCGGCTGGTGGCCCGCTGGCGTGCGGTGCAGCTGCTGGAGCGGTGCAACTGACCACGAATCCACCCAGGAATGCTGTCGGATACGAGACGATCTCGTAGTTGACGCATCACGAACCGTGATCATGAGTCCGAATAAGGTACTTTCTGCCGTGTAAAAGTCAGATAAATCGGGCATGGTTCATCCGTCCGTCTAGGGACCTTCGGCCGTTCGGCCCATGTCGGACATCGGGGACTAGCCGGACCATGGGAGACGCGTCGGCCGGCGGGACCCCGGCCGATGTCTATACATGTGGAGGAGTGACCGATGGCATCGCGAACGCACGAACCAGAGCCGCTACTCACGCCGGCCGAGGTGGCGTCGATGTTCCGTGTCGACCCGAAGACGGTGACCCGGTGGGCCAAGGCGGGGAAGCTCAGCGCGATCCGAACCCTGGGTGGCCACCGTCGGTACCGCGAGTCGGAGGTTCGGGCCCTGCTTCAGGGGCAGATCCCGCAGCAGCGTCAGGGAGACTGACCGACCGACACCGAGAAGAATTCCGGTCTCAGGGGCGGGCGGACGTCGCGACAGCGACGATCCACCGCCCCTGAACCATGTCCGGGGCCGGCGACCCTCACTCCTGGACGGTCACCTGGATCCCGATCGTGCCCCGCTCGCCCCGCCGCAGCCGGCTGCCGAGCAGGGTCAGCCGGCCCAGCAGCCGGTACTTCCGCTTGATCAGGTCGCGGATCCGGCGGCTCTCCTCCGGCGAGGAGAGCACGGCGTGCCCGGGCACCGCCGCACCGAGCGGCCGGCCGCGCACGTCGCAGGGGGCCACCGTCACCGTGCCGTCGCGCCGGATCCGCTTCACCTTGCCCGAGTCCGCCGCCGTCCAGACCGCCAACGTGTCGCCGTCACGCACCGCCCAGACCGGGGTCGGCACCGCCCGGCCGTCCTTACGGAACGTCGTCAGCAGGACGTACTTCTCCGCCGCCAGGCGGTCCAGGTCGGTCACGCCGCCAAGGATACGACCGCGACAGGCCCGGGCCGCGCCGATAGCGTGAACCCCGTGACCGGCGAGGTGAGGATCGGCGACGTGTTCGGCGAGATGCTGCGCGACGCGTATGCGGTGCACACCGGGATCGGCCCCCGCCCGCTGGTGGGCGGGCGGCTGCCCCGGCCGGTCATCGAGATCATCGAGCGGGAGGACGGGCTGATCAACGGTGCGCCCGCCGCGCACTACCTCGACGGGCCGGAGCACTGGCAGCCGTACGACCACCGGGCCGTGGACCGGGTCCGGGGCGCGACGCTCGACATCGGCGTCGGGGGCGGGCGGATCGCGCTGCTGCTCCAGGAGCGCGGCGTACCGGTGACCGGACTGGACACCTCGGTCGGCGCGCTCCGGGTGTGCCGGCACCGGGGGGTGCGCGACCTGGTCCTCGGCACGGTCGACGAGCACGTCGCCGACGGCCGGCGGTACGACACGTTCCTGCTGCTCGGCAACAACCTGGGCCTGATCGAGGGGCGGCACCGGGCGGCGGCGTTCCTGGCCGCGCTGGCCGCGATGGCCGCACCCGGCGCGCAGATCGTCGCGCACGGCACCGACCCGTACGGCACGACGGACCCGGTGCACACCGGTTACCACGAGCTCAACCGGCAGCGGGGCCGGCTCGGCGGCCAGCTGCGGCTGCGGCTGCGCTACCGCGAGCTGGGCACCGACTGGTTCGACTACCTCGTCTGCTCGGCCGAGGAGCTGGCCGAACTGGTCCGGGGCACCGCCTGGCGGCTGACCGACGTGGACGACCGGGACGCCCCGTACTACCTGGCCACCCTGCGGCTGGCGGGCTGAGCGCGCCGCCGGGGCCCCGGACCGGGGCCCCGGCGGCGGCCTAGACCTGCACGGTCGGGGGCAGCTGCTCCGGCGGGAGCCCGCCGTCGCCGTCGACCACCTCGTCCGGGGTGCCGTCCTCGTCGATGTCGACCATCGTGATGTCGACCTTGCCGTCACCGTTCGTGTCGAACTGGAACAGGTCGGCCTTGCCGTCGCCGTCAGTGTCCACCACCCACACGTCGGTCTTCCCGTCGTTGTTGGTGTCCGCGCGGAGCAGGTCGACGCGCTCGTCGCCGCGCGTCTCCACGGTCTCCCCGACCTCGGTGGTGCCGGTGCCGTCCACGGTCTCCGGTGCCTGGCTCATGTGCCACGTCCTTCCCTTGGCGTCGAGGGCCGTCTGTACCCGTTCCGGCGATCCCCCACGCATGCCGCCCGATGCGTCGCTGCATAGGGTCGCACCCAGGAGCGAGCGGCACGGCGCGGCGGAGACCCCGCGCGTCGCCGCACGCAGCGAGGGAGCGTCATGAGTGGTCGTTTTGTCGTCGTCGGTGCCGGCACGATGGGCCTCGGGATCGCCTACGTCGCCGCCGGTGCGGGACACGCCGTCGAACTGGTCGAGGTGGACCGGGGCCGGTCGGAGGCCGCCGCCGCGCGCCTCGGTGAGCTGTGGGACCGGGCGGTGCAGCGCGGGAAGCTCGGTGCCGAACAGGCCGCCGGGCAGCGCGACCGGGTGACCCTGCGGGCGGCGCTGAGCGAGGTCGCGCCGGAGCCCGACGTGGTGGTGGAGGCGGTGCCCGAACGGCTCGACCTGAAGCGCGCCGTGCTGTGCGAGGCCGAGGGCCTGCGCCCGGCGCTGCTGGGCAGCAACACCTCCAGCATCCCGATCGCCGGGCTGGCCGAACCGCTGGCCCGGCCGGAGCGCTTCCTCGGGCTGCACTTCTTCAACCCGGTCTGGGCGATGGCCCTGCTGGAGGTCGTGGTCGGCCCGGCCACCGCCCCGGAGACCACCGACGCGGCCGTCGCGCTCGCCGGCCGGCTGGGCAAGGACCCCGTCGTCGTACGCGACATGCCCGGCTTCGCCACCTCCCGGCTCGGGGTCACCCTCGGCCTGGAGGCGATCCGGATGGTCGCCGACGAGGTGGCCGCCCCCGCCGACATCGACAAGGCGATGGTGCTCGGCTACCGGCACCCGGTCGGCCCGCTGGAACTGACCGACCTGGTCGGGCTGGACGTCCGGCTCGACATCGCCCGTACCCTCCAGGCCGCCTACGGTGACCGCTTCGCGCCACCGCCGCTGCTGGAGGAGATGGTCGCCGCCGGGAAGCTCGGCAAGAAGTCCGGCCAGGGCTTCTACCGCTGGGTGGATGGCCGTAGGGCCGACGCGGAAGGGGCGGGCCGGTGAGCGGGCTGCGGATCGAGGAACTGCCGGACCGGCTGGTGGTGACCCTGGACCGGCCGGAGAAGCGCAACGCCATCGACGCCGACCTGATCGGCGAGCTGCACGAGGTCTGTGCCGAACTGGAGGCCCGGCCCCGGCTGCTGCTGCTCACCGGCGGTGCGGAGGGGATCTTCGCCGGTGGGGCGGACATCGGCCAGCTGCGCGAACGCGGCCGGACCGACGCCCTCGCCGCGATCAACCAGGCGGCCTTCGCCCGGATCCGGGCGCTGCCGATGCCGAGCGTGGCGGCCGTGGACGGGCCGGCGCTGGGCGGTGGCGCCGAGCTGGCGTACGCCTGCGACCTGCGAGTGTGCACGGCTCGGGCGGTGTTCGGTCAGCCCGAGGTGCGGCTCGGCATCCTGGCCGGCGCCGGCGCGACCTACCGGCTGCCGGCGCTCATCGGCGAGGCCCGGGCCAAGGAGCTGCTCTTCACCGGCCGGCGAGTGGACGCCGAGGAGGCGCTGCGGATCGGCCTGGTCAACCGGGTGGTCGCCGAACCGGCCGAGCTGCTGCCCACCGCGCACGAGCTGATCGACGAGATGGCGAAGGCCTCCGCCCTGGCGCTGCGGCTGACCAAGCTGGCCGTGGACGCGCCGGCCGCCGCCCACCCTCACCTCGACCTGGTCAGCCAGGCGGTGCTCTTCGAGGACGAGGAGAAGCGGCGGCGGATGACCGAGTTCCTCGAGCGGCGCCGCTCCCGCTGACCCCGTACGCGCGACGGCCGCACCGGATGCTCCGGTGCGGCCGTCGTCGTCGGTGCTCAGTGCCGGATCGGCACCTCAGCGTCGTCCAGCGCCCGGATCAGCCCGGCGGACTCGGCGAAGCCGATCACCAGCACCGCCTCGGGGGCGTAGCTCTTGATCTCCTTCGCGGTGCCGGCGAAGTTGACCCCGTCGGCGCCCGCACCGTCGGCCGGCGGCTCGTAGGTCAGCAGCTTCACCCGGTCGCTGCCGAAGCCGGCTCGCTCCAGCTCGACGCGGACGGTCTCCTGGAGGCCCTCACCGTAGGAGTCCTTGCGGGCCACCACGACGATCTTGTGCGGACCGTCGCGCAGTATCACGTCGGCCAGCGCCCGGCCCTGGAGGCTGTCCGGCGGGGCGGTGCGGAAGTAGAGGCCCTTGTCGTCGGCCTTGCTCAGCCCCGAGTCGGTGTTCGACGGGGAGAACAGGATCAGCCCCGCGTCGACCACGTCCGGCAGCACCGCGCTGGAGATGCCGGAGGCACCGGCACCGATGATGACCTGCACCTTCTTGCGGATGTGCGAGGCGACCGTGGCCTTGGCGACCACCGGGCTGGTGCCGTCGTCGCCGTCGATCCAGACCACCGGCTCGCCGAGCACGCCGCCGGCGGCGTTGATCTCCTTGAGCGCCAGTGCCGCGCCCGCCGCGATCGGCGGGTTGGCCAGGGCCAGGTCACCGGTCTTCGGTAGCAGGCCGCCGAGGATCAGCGGGGAGCCGTCGCTGCGGTCGTTCTTGCCACCGCGCTGCTTCTTGGGCTTCGGCGGGGTCTTGGTGCTCGCCGCGGTCTCGAAGCCCGCACCGACGAACTCGGTCTTCGCGTCGTTTATCTTCTGGGCGTCGAAGTGCAGCGTCGCGTAGCTGGCGGTCGCCGGCTCGCCCTCGTCCGTGAATCCGGCCCGGGTCAGCGACGCGCCGCGGTACTCCACGTCCTGCCCGTCGCGGGCCAGGGCCAGGCAGCTCTTGGCGTCCGAGCAGCGCTGACCGTTGGTGGTCACGCCGACGATCTGCTTGGCGATGGCCGCCGGGGCGGTGCTGCCGGCGAGCTGTGCCGCCAACGCGCTGATCATCACCGCGTCGTAGGCCTCGGCGGAGTAGAGGAAGTCGGTCAGCTTGGGGTCGACCGCCCGTAGCCGTTCCTTGAAGTCATCTGTCAGCGGCGTCAGCGGGGTTGTGCCCTTCATGCCGTCGACCAGGTCGGCGCGCTCCTTCAGCTCGCCGGCGAAGGAGTTCAGCATGTTGCCGTCGGTGCCGTACAGACGCACCTGTTGGGTGGCAGTCTCTTCGGGCTTGTCGGTCGTCCCGCAGGCGCTGGTGACGAGCAGGAACGCCGCACCGGCCGCCAGGATGGCAGCGCGCGGGCCGCGTGTTACGAGCATGGTCGTCCTTACCTTCGGGGAGTTCCGCTGCGCACCATAGCGTGCCGGGGCGGCGGGTGGGAGCGTGGAGCCCACCGGCAGTCGTCGGCCAGCCGTCATAGACACGCTGCGTGACCGACGGGCTGTTCCGGGTCACCGCTTGACCCGCCCTCCTACTGTGCGGCAGGTGACCGAAGTACCTGACCAGACGCTTGACGACGCGACCGCCGTGCTCCGTTCGGCACTGGCCGGGGACGGTGACGCGGTGGTGGGTACGTTCGACGCCGTGGTCGACCGGTCCGGGCTTGCGGGGGCGTACGGGGTGGCCTGGTGCCTGGCCGCCACCATGGTCGGTGACCCGCCGCCGCCCGGCGCCTGCGCGCTGGACTTTCCCGGGATCGACGAGGCCGGTTACGACACCCGCTGGGTGGCCCGCTTCGTCAGCGCGTACGCCAACCACGACGAAGACACCGGCGAGGCGCTGTTCGGGGCGGCGGCCGCCGACGGGCTGCTGCCGGACTGTCTGCTCACCCTCGCCGGCTCGACCGTGGCCACCCTGCGCAGCCGGGCCGGTTGACGGCGCGGCGCCCGGACCGGGCGCCGCACCGGGTGCCGCCTAGTACGCGTGGTACGCCACCAGCGGCTCGTACTCGTAACGCAGGGTCTCGAAGCGGACCTGGAACCGGACCCCGTCGCGGACCTTGGTCGCCACTGGGATGAAGTCGGACTTCGACGGCAGGTACGTTCGGTAGTTGCACTGGTCCGTCTTGTCGATGAAGATCACGCACGCCTCGACGCCGAACTCGCTGGCGTTGCGGACGTTGATGTCCTTGCACCGCGTGCTGGTGCGGTACGGGCCGGCGTCGCCGCCCGAGCCGCCGGTCTGGAAGTACGAGCGGACCGCGCCGCCGTAGCAGGTGGCGTACGACTCACCCAGGTTGGTCTCGGGGGCGGCCTGGGCGGGGGAGCCGAGGACGAGCAGCGACAGCGCCGCCGTGGTTGCCGTCAGGCGGGCGACCGGGGATGCCATGCGGTTGCCTCCAGGGGGTGGGGGTGGACCCTGCGTTGCGGACAGGGAACCGAGCGTGGTGATGGTATCGGCGGTTCGTCCGCAGTGGACCATCTCGCCGGTGTGATAGCTCTGGTGACATGTCCGAGGCGATGCTGAGCAAGGTGCGCAAGTTGCTGGCCAAGGCCGAGGACCCGGCCTGCACGCCCGCCGAGTCGGCGGCCTTCACCGCCAAGGCCACCGAGCTGATCGCCCGCTACGGCGTCGACCGGGCGCTGCTGGCCGCCCGCGACCCGGCCACCGACCCGGTCGGCGACCGGGTGGTCGACGTCGTCGCCCCCTACGCGCGGGACAAGGCGGGGCTGCTCGCCGCCGTCGCCGACCCGCTGCGCTGCCGCTGCGTACGCCGCGCGCACGGCGACGGCTTCGCCCTGCACCTCTTCGGCTTCGCCAGCGACCTGGAACGGGTCGACCTGCTCTTCACCTCGCTGCTGGTGCAGGCCGCGCACGGGCTGTCCGGGACGGTCGTACCGGCCGGTGAGCACCCGGCCGCCTTCCGTCGCTCCTGGCTGGCCGGCTTCGCCCGGGTGGTCGGGGAGCGGCTGCGGGCGGCCGAGGCGGGTGCGGTGGCCGAGCGGGGTACCCCGTCGGTCGCGCTGGTCCTCGCCGACCGCTCCGACCGGGTGGCGCGCCGGGTGACCGAGGTCTACCCGCGGCTGCGGACCGCGGCACCGCGCCGGCTGGCCGGTACCGGCTTCGGCGCCGGAGCCGAGGCGGGCCGCCGGGCGGACCTCGGCGGTCGGGCGGTGGTCGACGGTGCGGGTGGCCGAGGGATCGCCCGGTGAACAACGCGGGCCGGGCGGCGGGACGGGGGTGGTTCAGCCGAGCCCGGCGTCGTACCGGACGAGCGTGCCCAGGTAGCGGCTGAGCAGCTCGTGCCAGCCGGCGGTGAGCGCCTCCCGGTAGCCCTCGGCGGCCTGGCCGTGCCGGTCGAAGTGCCGGTGCTCCACCTCGATCCGGGTGTGCCCCGAGCCGTCGGGCAGGAACAGCACCTCCACCTCGCTGGCCCGCGCGGGGTCGGGCACCGGTACCCGGTCCGGGCCGATCTGCCAGGTGAAGACGAGCCGCTTCGGCGGATCCCAGGTGAGCACCCGGCCCCAGTCGCTCCGGAAGCCGTACGGGCCGATCTCGTAGAGCATTCCGCCGGCCCTCGGCTCGATCCCCAGCTCGGCCAGCGCCTCCGGCCCCGACCAGGTGTATTCGCGAACCCACCAGTCGGCCAGCGACCCGGTGAACACCGCGAACGCCTGCTCGGCGGTGGCTGGGGCGAGGAGCGTGCTGCGGAGTGCGTACCGCTCGACGTCCTGCCGGACATCCGCCATCTCCTGTCCCATAGGCCCGGACCATACCGGCTGATGCCGCGCTGTGCAGCTTCGCGTACTGGTCCCCTTCCGGACAGTGGTCACGGACCCACGGTGTCGGATCGGCCACGGATGGCCACCGGGAAAGCGGGTAAGCGCGGCTGACGTGGTCCGGCGGCCGGGCTCGGGTGAGGGAGCGGGAAGCATGAGTGAGAGCGGGGCGGCGGCGCGCGGTCCGGACCGGACCGGCGAGGGCCCGGAGGTCGAGCCGGACGTGCTGCTCGACATCCCGAAGGTGTCCGTCGACTCGATCCGGCTGGCCGTGGACGGGCTCGACGCGGACGTGTCGCTCCGGGCCCGGCTGGCCAACCTGCTCCAGCTCGACGCGGGCGTACGGGTGCACCTGGAGCGGGTAGAGCTGGACGTCGAGGGCGTGCGCGCCGAGGCGGTGCTGAAGGTCCGGTTGGAGAAGGTGCTGGAGATCCTGGACCGCGCCTTGAGCACCATCGACCGCAACCCCCAGATCATCACCGCCCTGGCCAGCACCGGGAACCTCACGCTCAACGACGTCAACCGGGTGGCCGACCGGGTGACCGACCTGACCACGCCGGTCGTCGACGAGACCGGCCGGCCGGCGGGCCGGCTCGGGCAGGTGACCGGGCCGCAGGCACAGCAGGCTGGTCAGCAGGGCGGGCAGGGCGGCTCGGCGGCCGACCGGCCGGCAGGCGGAGAGCCTGCGGGCCCCGAGGGCGCGTCAGGTGGGCGGACCGCCGACCAGCCGGCGCCGACCGCGCCGGAGCGGCCCGCCGGGCCCCGTCCGGAGTCCCCGGCCGGTCCGTTCCCGGTCGGGTCGCCGCAGGAGCCGCCGCTGGGTGAGCGTCCGTCCGGTCAGGGCGCCGAGGGTGACTCGGGTACGACTGCGGGGGCCCGGACGCGCGGTGACGCCGAGGGCGGTGGGCGAGGCGGGGAGGAGACCGGCGAGGGCGGCCGGTCACCGGAGTCGCATGGCGGCGGGGGGCAGCAGCAGGGCGGGACCGCGCAGGCGGGCCAGCTCGCCGGGCAGGCGGGTGAGACGCTGCGGCAGGCCGGTCGGAGCGTCTGGGAGGCGATCCAGGGCGGCATGGCGCAGCGGCGCCAGGGACAGCAGCGCCGGGACCGGTGACGCGGGACCCGACTCCGCCGGTCTCATCGATGGAAGTCACGCCTTCCGGTCGCTGCAGCAGTCGTCGGCGCAGCCCGAGGCCGGGCCGACGGCATCGACGGCGGGCAGAGGTGCGCAGTCGTCGCAGTGTTCACCGCGCCAGGCTTCGACGCCTTCCTTGACGGCGACCCCGGCGATGACGAGCGCGGCGATCGGGTCGGCCCAGGACCAGCCCCAGACGGCGTTGAGGACCAGCCCGACGAGGAGGACCGCGGAGAGGTAGGTGCACAGCATGGTCTGTGTCGAGTCCGCCATGACGGTTGCCGAGCCGAGTTCCCGGCCGGTGCGCCGCTTGGCCCGTACCAGCAGCGGCATCACCAGCAGCGACGCCACGGCAAGGCCGATCCCCACCGGGCTGGCGTCGGCGTCGCCGCCGGCCAGCAGCGAGCGGACGGCATCGAAGGTCACCCAGGCGGCGAGGGCGAAGAACGAGGCACCGATGAGCCGCAGCGCCAGCCGTTCCCGATCCTCCGGCACCCGAGAGCGGAACTGCCAGATCAG
Source organism: Micromonospora sp. URMC 105 (assembly GCF_051386295.1). Lineage (NCBI taxonomy): Bacteria > Bacillati > Actinomycetota > Actinomycetes > Micromonosporales > Micromonosporaceae > Micromonospora > Micromonospora sp. URMC 105. The sequence continues at coordinate 44,714 of NZ_JBPQTL010000032.1, forward strand.
CACGGCGGCGCTGGACACCTCGACGAACGAGTCCAGGCCGAAGCCGATCAGCGCCGCGGAGGAGGCCGCCGCGCCGGCGGCGATCGCGACCAGTCCCTCCAGCAGGTTGTAGCCGGCGGTGGCGTAGGCCAGCCAGAGGCTGCGCCGGGAGAGCAGCGCCCGACGCTCGGGCGTCAGCAGTGCCGCGCTCACACCGTCACCTCCGCCGGGGCGTCAGCCGGCGTCCCGTACGTCGGGCACAGGGCGACCGCCTCGCCGGTGGCGGCCAGGAGCTGCTCCGCCGAGCGCAGCAGGTCCAGCAGCTCCGGGCGGGTCAGGGCGTAGAACGACTGGCGACCCTCGGCCCGATAGTCGATCAGCCCGCAGTCCCGGAGACACGCCAGGTGCTTCGACACCGTCGACTGCGCCAACCTCAGCTCGCCGGTCAGGTCCACCACTCGAGCCTCCCCGGTGGCGATCCGGCGCAGGATGGCCAGCCGGGTCGAATCACCGAGGGACCGGAACAACGCCACCGCAGGAGCGAGCCCCGGTGCACAATCAATCGCCATGAGGTGATGATAGTCGGAGCTGGCGATTGATTGCACCGGGAGACGCCGCGCGTCGCCGGCCGGTGCGTCAGGCCGGGCCTGCGGGTTGACAGCGCCTCGATGATGGCCGCATGAGCCCGAGCGACACCGACCCGATCCTGCTGACCGGCCGTCTGGTGGTCGTGGTCCTGAGTCTCTTCGCGCTCGGGCTCGGCGGGTATGTCGTCGTGTCGCGACGGATTCCCCGGGGCTGGCTCCGCATCGGACGCCCGACGAAGACTCAGCGATCCCGGCCCGCCCGCCTCGGCGCTGGGCTCGTGCTGGTGGGCGTGAGTCTGCTGATCCAGCAGGCACCGTTTCTCATCCCGATGCCCTTCGCCCTCGGGGCCGCTCTGCTGGCGGCGGCACTGCTCCTCACCCCTGCGGCGGGATGGCTCCTCTGGCGCGAGGCCAGGCAGCGACAGTAACCGCATTCCGACCCGGTCCGGATCGAAAGAGGACCGGCTGCGGCGGCCCGCAGGCCGCCCCCCGCAGCCGGATCACGTCAGGGCAGCTCCGAGGGGCGGTAGCTGGTCGTTCCCTTGTCGGTGTGCACGGTCACCGTCAGGCGGTCGACCTCGCCGCCCTCAGGACCCGGCCACCAGGCCGCCCACCAGCCGGACTTCACGCTGGCCTGGAAGACCTTGCCGTTGTCGAGGCGCACGTCCACGCCGGTGACCCCCGGGCCCACCAGGCCCACGATGTTCGACCACTGGGCGTCGTCGTCACCCATCGAACTCATGGTCTGCAGGTCCACCGTGCCGGCGGGCAGGGCCGGCAGCGGGCCGTCGGCCAGGCCCATCGAGACGAGCTGCTCGTTGTCCGTTCCCGCGCTCATGCACTCGACGACGACGCCGCTGCTCTTCTTCATGATGAGCAGCGTCGCGAGCCCGCGCTGCTCGGCGAGGAGCACGTCCGCCGGATCGACCGCCGACGAGCTGCCCCCCACGCCGTTCTCGGCGCAGATCCGGGCCTGCGGCAGCACCTGCGCACCGGTGAGCGAACCGGGCGTGGGCGTCCAGGCCGCGGCCGCCTTCTCGGCCGTTCCCGGCAGCAGCGCGGGGACGGCCACCACCCCGAGGGCACCCGCGGCGACCGCGGCGAGGCCCATCACCAGCCGGCGCCGCGCCGGCCGGCGAGCCGATGCCGCCATGGTCTGGCCGGCCATCACCCGCTCGATGGAGGCCTTCGAACGGGTCCATTCCATCGCGGTGGGCTCACGCCCCCGGGCCGGGTCAAGCACGGCCAGCTGCTGCAGGTCCTTCATGCTCGGTTCCATGCCGGCTGCTCCTTGTAGTCATGAGTTCGGAAAGACGAAGGGGAGACGGATTCGGTCGTTTCCAGTGCGGCCCGCAACCGTTGCCGGGCCCTGCCGAGCCGCATGGCGAAGGTCGACCGGCGGCAGCCGAGCACGGTGGCCGCCTGCTCAGCGGTCAGTCCGTCGAACGCGACCAGGGCGAGGACCTCGCGGTCCGCGGGGCGCAGGACCCGCCAGGCGCGTTCCAGGTCGATGCGCACCGCGGCGCCCACGCTGTCGTCGGACCGCTCGCGGGCCTCCAGCGACACCAGGCGGACGTCCAGGGCCTGACGCCTCAGCCATCCCCGCAACTGGTTGGCCATGGTCTTGCGGGCCACCGCGAACAGCCACGGTCGAGCATCGTCGGGCATCTCGTCGAGCCGCCGCCAGGCGGTCAGGAAGACCGTCGAGACGATGTCCTCGGCCTCCGCGGCCGGGACCCTGCGCTCGACGAAGCGCAGCAGGTCGGCGTACGTCTCGACGTGCAGCGCACGGAAGCGCTCTTCCCGGCCACCCCCGTCGGCGTGGCTCATCTGGGTTCTCCTTGGTTGTCCATGCCCCCTACCTGTCCGGCTCGGCGGCAACTGTCACACCGTGATTTGCCGGCTGCTCAGAACCAGTGCGGAGGATCAGCAGGAAGGCGGCGAGTGGTACGACATCACCGACAACGGCTGGTGGAGGCGGCACAAAGCAAGATCCCCACCTGCGTTTCCGCTGGTGGGGATCTCTGTAGCCCGGCGAAAGGCTATGTGGCCAGGGGCGGGGTCGAACCGCCGACCTTCCGATTTTCAGTCGGACGCTCGTACCAACTGAGCTACCTGGCCGTGGTGCTCGGTTCATGCTACCCGCAAGGCGGGGTCTCCGCCGAAAGGGTCACATGCTCCGATACGCAGAACGCCGCGCAATGGTTCACGCGGCGTCAGCGCTGGCGGTCCTGACGGGACTTGAACCCGCGACCTCCGCCTTGACAGGGCGGCGAGCACTCCAACTGCTCCACAGGACCTTGCTGGTGTTGCATCCGGCGCGAGCCGGACCGTGCCCCCAACGGGATTCGAACCCGTGCTACCGCCTTGAAAGGGCGGCGTCCTGGGCCGCTAGACGATGAGGGCGGCCCCGCCATCATTGCACACTCGCAACTTAAGCGGACTTGCTCCCATCCGGCCCCGCCGGAGGCATGAGAAGCATATGCCATGCCCGGGCAGTGGACCAAACCGGTATGGCAAGTGGCGCTCCCGCCGACTGAATCGCAGGTCAGAGGGGGTGTCATCGGGGCGGGGCGACGCCGAAGCGCCGCTTCAGGTCCTTGATCACGTGCGGGCAGGCGGCCAGGGTGTGGCGGCGATCGCCCCCGCCGTCGTGCATCAGCACGATCGCGCCGGGTCGGGCGGCGCGGTGCACCCGCTTGGCGAGGGTCTCGGCGGTCGGCTTCGCCCAGTCCTGTGGGTCCACGCTCCAGTGCAGGGACCGCATGCCGAGCTGCCGCGCCACCGCCACCACCTCCGGGGTCCATCGGCCGCCCGGCTGGCGGTAGAACGGCACCTTGGCGCCCGGAACGACGGCCTGGATGGCCTGGTTGGTGCGAACCAGGTCGGCCCGGATGTCGGCCACCGGCCGCCGGCCCAGGTCGAAGTCGTGCTGCCAGCTGTGGTTGCAGAGCTGGTGACCCTCGCGGACGATCCGGACGACCAGCTCGGGGTGCTTCCGTACCTCGGTGCCGACCAGGCAGAAGGTGGCCTTGACCCGGGCGGCCCGCAGCTGGTCGAGGACCTTCGGCGTCCAGGCCGGGTCCGGGCCGTCGTCGAAGGTGATCGCCACCGCGCGTACCCCGGTGGCGCGCCGCAGGCCCGCGGGAAGCGTGGTGGGCTTCGGCCGCAGCCGGGGCTTGGGTTTCGTGGTCTGCCGCGGTGACGGGGCCGCCGGCGAGGGGCTCACCGCCGCCGTCGGGGCGGGCGCCGCGCCCTGCCGCCGGTCCTGTTGCGGTTCGCCGCAGCCGGTGAGGAGCAGGACCAGGCCGAGAGCGGCCGCCATGACGGGGCGTGCACGCATCGTCACTCCGAGGGGGGTCGGGTATGCGGACCGCCCCGACGGTAGTGGACGATCTCCCGATCCGGCAGGGGCGGTCAGTCCCCCGTCGACTGGTCCAGCGAGTCCCGGACGGCCAGCGACAGCGAGATCGCCTCGGACAGGTCGACCGGCCGGACCACCCCGGCGGGCAGCGTGTCGGCCCGCCAGCCCGGGCCGGCGGCCAGCACCAGCAGCGGTCGTCGGGGCACCGCGAGCAGGGCGGAGAGCTGCCCCGGGTCGGCGGTGGCCCGGGTGTGCGACCAGACCACCACCGCCGCCGGTCCGACCCGGTTCACCGCCTCGATCAGTGCCGCCACCGGCACCCGGGCACCCAGCATCCGGTACCCCACACCGGCCTCGGCGAGAGCGGCGGCCAGCGCCTCCAACGGCAGCGTGTGCTGCTCCTCGTCGGCGCAGGAGAGCAGGATCCGCGCCGGGCCGCCGGCCGTGCCGGGCCGGGCCACCGTGGCGAACGCCTCGGAGACGCACCGGGACATCAGGTGCTCGACCTCGATCAGCCCGGCGGTCACGGCGTGCCGTTCCCCGATGCCGACCAGCACCGGGCGGAGCAGGTTGTCCCAGGTGGCGACCACGCCGTCCTTGGCGACGGCGTTGGCGATCGTCTCGCTGATCGCCGCGGAGTCCAGCCGCATGGCGGCCCGGGCGAGGCCACGGGCGACCGGACCGGCCCGGCCGACCGGGATGGTCTGCCCGCCGCCGTCCCGAGCGGCCCCGGCGCGCAGCGGCACCTCGACCCCGGGCGCGACCCCGGGGCTCTGCTTCGCCCAGCGGGCCGCCTCGGCGGGGGTGATCCCCTCCGCGGTGAGCCGGCGCATGATCTCCAGGCGTGCGAGGTCGGCCGGCGTGTAGCGCCGGTGGTGACCCGGAACGTGCTGGCTGGGACCGAGGCCGTAGCGCTGGTGCCAGGTACGCAGCGTGGTGACCGCCACGCCCAGTCGGCGTGCGACGGCCCCCGCGCTCAGCGCCTCATCGGCCACCCGACCGCTCCGACGCGTCGTCCGCCGGTACGCCGGACGGGAGGGTGGTGCCGGCGGGGCCGCCGGTGCGCAGCAGCCGGCTCACCACCCCGGCCAGCCAGGGCGCGTACGCGCGGGGGTCCGCGTCGATCTCGGCCAGCAGCCGTACCGGGTCGACCCAGCGCAGCTCGGACACCTCGTCGGGGTCCGGCAGTACCGTGACGTCGGCCGGCACGTCGGCCCGCAGCACGTGGTCGTACTCGAACTCGACCCGGCCGGTGGCCGGGTCCTCGGCGTAGTAGAGGTAGACGCCGACCTCGGTCAGCGCGACCGGGGCCGCCCCCAGCTCCTCGGCGAGCCGCCGGTTGGCGGCCTCCACCAGTGACTCGGCCGGGAGCGGGTGCCCGCAGCAGGAGTTGGCCCAGCGCTGCGGGAACCGGGTCTTCACCGGGGCCCGCCGCTGCAGCAGCACCCGGCCGTCGGGGTCGACCAGCAGCACCGAGAAGGCACGGTGCAGCCGCCCCGGCGCCTGGTGCGCCGCGGCCACGGTGGCCTCGCCGAGCACGTTGCCCCGGTCGTCGACCAGCTCGACCAGGTGACCTTCCCGGGACGTCACCGGACTCGCCCCCCGTTCCCTGTCCACATCACGCTCGTGCTCGGTGTGCCGCCTCGCCGGGCCGCGCTCGGCCGGTTCACCGCCCGGCACCGGTGATCCGGTTGGCGGCCAGCTTGCCGGAGATCAGCACCATCGGCACACCCACCCCCGGCTGCGTGCCGGAGCCGGTGAAGACCACGTTGGACAGCTGCCGGTGCAGGTTCGACGGGCGGAACGGGCCCGTCTGGAAGAGGCTGTGCGCGGCGGCGAACGGCGTACCGGCGGCCATGCCCTGCTCCTCCCACTCGGCGGGGGTGATCGTACGCAGCACCTCGACGCCGGTGCCGAAGCCCACGTACCCGCGCTCCTCCAGCGTCGCCACGAGCTGGTCGGCGTAGCGGCGGCTCAGGTCGCCGCGCCACTCGAACGGTCCCCGCTCCAGGTTGGGTACCGGGGCCAGCACGTAGTAGGTGTGCCGTCCGGCCGGGGCGACCGACGGATCGGTCCGGCTCGGGTTGGTGACCAGCAGCGACGGGTCGGTCATCAGCTCGCCGCGCCGGATGACCTCGTCGAACGTGGCCTTCCACTTCCGTCCGAAGTGGATGTTGTGGTGGGCGATCTTCTCATATCCCTGGGTCGAGCCGACGTGCAGGACGACGCAGGAGGGCGAGTAGGTGAGCTTCCGCTGCCGCGCCGGGGGGAGCAGGTCGCGGTAGGCGACCGGCAGGTCGGGGTTGAGCACCACCACGTCGGCCGGGATCAGCTCGCCGTCGGCGGTCAGCACGCCGGTGGCCCGGCCGTTGGCGGTCTCCACCCGGGTCACGGTGGTGCCGTACCGGAACTGCACGCCGTGCTTCTCGGCGGCGCCGGCCATGCCGCGGGAGACCGCGTGGATGCCGCCGCGCGGGAAGTACACCCCGGCCACCGAGTCGAGGTACGCGATGACGCTGTAGATGGCCAGCGCGTCGTGCGGCGCGAGGCCGGCGTACATCGCCTGGAAGGAGAAGATCCGCTGGGTACGCGGGTCCCGGAAGAACTGGTTGATCTTCGTCTGGAGCCGCCGGAACGCGCCGTTGGTCAGCAGCTTCACCAGGTTGGCCGTGAGCAGGTCGGTCGGGGCGTCCAGGTTGCGGTCGATGAAGTCGGCCCGCTCCCAGTTCCACAGGTTGCGCGCGTAGTCCACGAAACGCAGGTAGCCGTCCGCCTCGCGGGGGCCGCAGACCCGGGCGATCTCGGCGGCCATCCGGGTGGTGTCGGTGATGACGTCCAGCGTCGAGCCGTCGGGGTAGTAGGCCCGGTAGGCGGGGTCGAGCGGGGTGAGATCCAGCCAGTCGTCGAGCTCCTCGCCGACCGCGCCCAGCGCCTCGGCGATCAGGTCGGGCATGGTGAGCACGGTGGGCCCGGTGTCGAACTCGTACCCGTCGACGCTGAGCCGGCCGGCCCGGCCGCCCGGCACCGGCTCGCGCTCCACCACGGTCACCTGCCGGCCGCTGCCGGCCAGGTGCAGCGCGCACGCCAGCCCGCCCAGGCCCGCGCCGACGACCACCACCCGGTCCGTACGTCCGTTCACGGTCCGCACGTGACCACCTCCTTCGCAAAGTTGCTCATCATGCCCGCCGGCTGGTGGCGGCGGTGGCGAGACCGGTCAGCGCGGTGCGCGCGGTCTCGTCGATCGACGTGGTGTCCAGCGCGGTCAGCGCCTCGGACACCCGGTCGGAGATCATCCGCTCGACCCGGGACACCGCCCCGGTGTCGGCGACGACCTCGGCCAGCCGGGCCACGTCCCGGGCGCCGGTGATCGTGCCGACGCGCTCCAGCGCCCGCCGCTGGCCGGGGGTGCCCAGTTGACGGGCCAGCATCAGCAGCGCGGTCGGCTTGCCGGTGCGCAGGTCGTCGCCGGCCGGCTTGCCGGTGGTCGCCGGGTCGCCGTAGACGCCGAGCAGGTCGTCGCGGAGCTGGAACGCCTCCCCGACGGCCAGGCCGTAGCGGGTGTACGCCGCGATGAGCGGCGCGTCGGCGGCGACCCCGGCCAGGCAGGCGCCGAAGAGCAGTGGCCGCTGGACGGTGTAGCTGGCGGTCTTGTAGCGGGCCACCCGCAGCGCCCGGTCCACCGACCAGTTCGCCGCGTCGTTCTCGCCCAGCACGTCGAGGTACTGCCCGGCGACCGTCTCGATCCGCATCTGGTCGTAGCAGCGCCGCACCTCGAACAGCCGGGCCGGCGCCACGGTGGCGTGGCTGAGCAGCCGGTCGGCCCAGACCAGGCAGAGATCGCCGATGAGCACCGCCACCGCCTCGCCGAACCGGCCGGGGTCGCCGGTGTACCCGGCGGCGACGTGCCGGGCGGTGGCAGCGCGGTGCGCGGTGGGCAGGCCGCGCCGGGTGTCGGAGCCGTCCATCACGTCGTCGTGCACCAGCGCGAAGGTGTGCAACAGCTCCAGGGCGGCGAACGCCGGCAGCACCGTCGGCAGCGGTTCCGCGCCGCCGACCACCCCGCGCCAGCCCCAGTACGCGAAGGTCGGCCGGACCCGCTTGCCGCCGGCCAGCACGCAGTCGCGCGCCGTCGCCGCGAAACCACCCATCGCTGCGTCGATCTCGGTGAGCGAGCCGACCTCGGCGGCCAGGAACGCTGCCAGGGTGTCGTCGACGCCCTTGATCAGCTCTTTCGTGAACGCGGCCAGCACGCCGCGGACCGGATCGTCCGTCGCTCCCGGCTGTGCCGGCGCGACGCGGAGCGCGTTACCCGCAACTGCGTCGTTGGCCATGTGGGCGAGCGTACCCTAGGGTTACGAGTTGCGTCGATTGCTGCGTCGAATTTCGAGGAGGGCCGGTGGACACCGATCTCACCGCGGCCTATGTCCGTTGCCAGGAGCTGCACAGACGACACGGACGTACCTACTATCTCGCCACCCGGCTGCTCCCCGCGTGGAAACGGCGGCACGTACACGCCCTGTACGGATTCACGCGCTACGCCGACGAGATCGTCGATCGCACCGAGGATCTGCCGCCCGCCGAGCGCGCCGCCCGGCTGGACGAGTGGTCGTCGCAGTTCGTCGCCGGCCTGCACGGCGAGCCGGTCGACGACCCGCTGCTCCCGGCCGTGCTGCACACCATCGCCGTCTTCGATCTCGACCGCGCCGACTTTGCGTCGTTTCTGCGCAGCATGGCGATGGACCTGACGGTGCTGTCGTACCCGACCTACGACGACCTGCTCGACTACATGGAGGGCTCGGCGGCGGTCATCGGCACCATGATGCTGCCGATCCTCGGCAGCTCCGACCCGGCGGCGGCCCGCGAGCCGGCCCGCCAGCTCGGCTTCGCCTTCCAGCTCACCAACTTCATCCGGGACGTCGCCGAGGACCTCGACCGGGGCCGCACCTACCTGCCCGACGAGGACCTGGCCAAGTTCGGCGTCACCCGCGACGACCTGCTCGCCGCGAAGGCGCGGGGCCGCACCACCGCCCGGATCCGCGATCTGATCGAGTACGAGGTGACCCGCGCCCAGGCGCACTACGAGGCCGCCGCGCCGGGCATCACCCTGCTCAGTCCCGCCTCGCAGGCGTGCATGCGGACCGCGTACGCGCTCTACGGCGGGATCCTCGACGAGGTCGCCGCCCAGGGCTTCGACGTGTTCGTCCGCCGGGCGCTGGTGCCGCAGCGACGCCGGATGGCGGTGGCCGCGCGGGCCCTGCTCACCCCGACCGGCACCCCGGTCGACGTACCCGGGCCACGCCTGGTCTCCCGGTGAGTGCACGCACGGCGGTCGTGCTCTTCACCCGTGACCTGCGGGTGCACGACCATCCGGCGCTCGCCACGGCCTGCGCGGCGTTCGACCGGGTGGTGCCGTTGTACGTGCTCGACCCGGCGCTGGCCGAGAAGTCGCCGAACCGCACCCGCTTCCTGCACCAGAGCCTGGCCGAGCTGCGCGAGGAGCTGCGCCGGCGCGGCGGGGACCTGGTGGTGCGCCGGGGCGACCCGGTGGCCGAGACCATCCGGTTGGCCCGGGAGGTGGGCGCGGAGGGTGTCGGGCTCTCCGCCGACGTCAGCCGCTACGCCCGCCGCCGCGAGCGCCGGCTCCGCGAGGAGTGCGAGCGGCACCGGCTCTTCCTGCGGCTCTTCCCCGGGCTGACGATCGTCGAGCCGGGGGCGTTGCGCCCGGGCGGCGGGGACCACTACCGAGTCTTCAGCCCGTACCACCGGGCGTGGGCGGCGGCCGACCGGCGTGAGGAGCTGGCCGCTCCCCGCCGGGTGACCCTGCCCGACGGCGTCTCGCCCGGCCGGCTCCCCGCGCTGCCGAAGGGCGAGTCGCCCGAGGCCGCGGTGGGCGGCGAGAGCGTCGGCCAGCGCCGGTTGACGCAGTGGCTGCCCACCCTCGGCCGGTACGACGACATCCACGACGACCTGGCCGGCGACGAGACCTCGCGGCTCAGTCCGTACCTGCGGTTCGGCTGCCTGTCGCCGCTGGCCGTGGCGAACCGGGCCGGCGGCACCGAGGGGCCGTTCGTCCGGCAGCTCTGCTGGCGGGACTTCTACTACCAGGTCACCGCCGCCTTCCCGGAGATCTCCACCAGCGCCTACCGGCGCGGCGCCACCGAGGAGTGGCGGTACGACGCCGACGCGCTGGCCGCCTGGACGGAGGGGCGCACCGGGATGCCCATCGTGGACGCCGGGATGCGGCAGATGCGCGCCGAGGGGTGGATGCACAACCGGGCCCGGCTGATCACCGCCGGCTACCTGACGAAGGTTCTCGGGCTGGACTGGCGCCCCGGCGTGGCCGTCTTCTTCCGCTGGCTGCTGGACGGGGACGTCGCCAACAACTCCGGCAACTGGCAGTGGGTGGCCGGCACCGGCAACGACAGCCGGCCGTACCGGAGCCTCAATCCGGTGCGGCAGGCCGAGCGGTACGACCCCGACGGCGGGTACGTGCGGCGGTGGGTTCCCGAACTGGCGTCGGTGGCGGGGAAGGCGGTGCACCAGCCGTGGCGGCTCCCCGACGACGTACGCCGGAAGCTCGACTATCCGCCGCCGCTGGAGGTGCCCGGCGCCGACCCGGTCTGGATGCGCTGACCGTTGGTTGTGCCCTCGCCCGCCGGATGACCCGCCTGCTCGCTCAGGCGCCCGCCCGCCCGC